>CACKUZ010000044.1 GCA_902603475.1 uncultured Pelagibacteraceae bacterium | reverse complement strand
AAAAATAACATTAATTATATAATTGAGGATATTAAAGAGTTAGATAAAGCTACTAGTAAAGATATAACTTTTTTTCACTCTAAAAAGTATTTAAACTCAGTTAAAAAAACTAAAGCTAAATTTGTTATAACTAACAAAAAATTTAAAAATATTTTACCAAAAAGAATATTGCCTATTGAAGTAAATGACGTTTTAATATCAGTGGCTAAGATAACTTTAATATTTTACCCAGATTCTCTAGATGATAATTTTGATAAAAGTGTAAATAAAATTGACAAAAGTAAGTTTATAAAACTTAAAACTGGCCAAAATATACTAATAGGTGAAAATGTTAAAATTGGGAAAAATTGTAGTATTGGACATAACACAATAATAGAACAAAATGTTGCTATTGGTAATAATTGCAAAATTGGAAGTAATGTTTTAATAAAAAATACAATTGTTGGAAATAACACAAATATTCTCGATGGTGCAATTATAGGAAAAAAAGGATTTGGTTTTTTTCCAGGTAAAAAAAAAAATATTCGTTACCCTCACATTGGATCTGTTATAATAGGTAATGAGGTCGAAATTGGATCTAATAATACTATTGATAGAGGATCACTTTCTAATACAATAATAGGCGATGGTACTTTTATAGACAACCAAGTTCACATTGCACATAATGTAAAAATAGGAAAAAATTGCATAATCACTGCGCAGGTTGGATTTGCTGGTAGTTCATCAATTGGTAATAAAGTTTTGATAGGTGGTCAAGCAGGTATTTCTGGGCATTTAAAAATTGGTGATAATGTACAAATTGGAGGTGGTAGCGGTGTGATCAAAGATATTCCTTCAAATACAAAAGTGATGGGGTATCCTGCAAAAAATATTAGAAAATTTTTAATAGAAAGCAAATCAAATGACTAATTTAAATAAAGAACAAATTAAAGAATTATTACCTCATAGAGAACCAATGCTTCTTATTGATGAATTAAAGAATATAAAAAAACTTTTTTCTGCTACTGCAATTGTAAATGTTAAAAAAGATAGTTTTTTTGTTAATGGTCACTTCCCACAAGAGCCAGTTATGCCTGGTGTTTTAATTGTAGAAGCGTTTGGACAAGCTGCCGCTGCACTAACTGCAAATGGACTAGATAAAGCAACATACGATAATAAGTTAGTTTTTTTAATGACAATTGAAAAAGCCAGATTTAGAAATCCTGTAATACCAGATTGTATTTTAGAACTTAATATAGAAGCCATCAGATCACATGGAAGAGTATGGAAGTATAAAGGCACTGCATTTGTTGGAGATAAAAAAATGGCAGATGCTCAGTGGTCAGCAACAATCGTTGATAGAAAGTAATAATCAGTAGTAATTGTTGATAAGTATAAAATAATAAATTTGCTATTTATTGTTAATGATCCACAAAACAGCAATAGTTGATCCAAAAGCAAAAATTTCAGTGAATGTTGATATAGGACCTTATTGCACTATAGGTCCAGAGGTAGAAATAGGGACTAACTCAGTAATACATTCGCATGTAAATATAGTTGGTAATACAAAGATAGGAGAGAATAATCAGATATATCCTTTCTCATCTATTGGAACTCCTCCACAAGATCTAAAATATAAAGGAGAAAAAAATTTATTAGTTATTGGCAATAACAATAAGTTTAGAGAGTATGTAAATATAAATCCTGGAACAGAACATGGTGGTGGAATAACTAGAATTGGGGATAACAATTTATTAATGGTTTATTGTCATGTAGCACACGATTGTATTATATCGAATAATATTGTTTTAGCTAATAACGTTCAAGTAGGTGGGCATGTTACCATTCAAAATAACGCAATAGTTGGCGGAAGTTGTGCGATACATCAATTTTCTAGAATTGGGGAATTTGTAATGATAGGAGGAATGACTGGTGTTTTGAGCGATGTAATTCCATATGGTCTATCAATGGGTAACAGAAATAATTTAATGGGACTAAACCTTATTGGATTAAGAAGATCTAAGGTTTCAAATGAAAATATTAAAAAAATACA
>CACKUZ010000043.1 GCA_902603475.1 uncultured Pelagibacteraceae bacterium | reverse complement strand
GTATTTCGGGTAGGGGTGTTGATATAAAATTGGGAGGCCAGGATGAAAGTGATAAAGCTGAGATAAAAAAATTGGGAGGATTGTTTGTCATTGGTACAGAAAGAATGGAAAGTAGGAGAGTAGATAATCAAGCAAGAGGAAGATCAGGTAGACAAGGTGATGAAGGTAGTTCTATATTCTATGTAAGTTTAGAAGACGATTTAATGAGAATATTTGGGTCTGAGTCTATGAATAATATACTTGAAAAACTCGGACTTAAAGATGGAGAAAGTATAGACCATCCCTGGATAAATAAAGCATTAGAAAGAGCACAACAAAAAGTTGAGGCAAGAAATTTTGATATTAGAAAGACTCTTTTGAAGTTTGACAATGTTTTAAACGATCAAAGGCAAGTAATATTTTCACAAAGAAATGAAGTAATAGAAAATAAAGATTCTAAGCAATATTCTGAAAATTTTCTAGATGAAATTATTGATGATTTGAAACTTAAGAAAACAAAAAAGTTAGCTAATGCAGGATCAAATGAAGTCAATATGCAATTAAAGTCTTTATTTGGAAAATCATTTGAAGAAAGTGAAATTAATGAATTAGTTAATCTTGAAAATAAGGCGTTTGAAGAAAAAAATAAATTTAAAAGTTCAAGAGAAGAGAGAATAAAAATGTTAAACGAAGAACAATATAATGAGATAGAAAAAAGAATTTTTTTACAACTAATTGATCAAAATTGGAAACTGCATATTCAATATTTAGAACAATTAAGACAAGTCATTGGTTTAAGATCTTATGGACAAAGAGATCCTTTGGTAGAATATAAGAAAGAGGCATTTACACTTTTTGAAAATTTATTAAGTAAACTTAAATATGATTTAATTACAATTTTATTTAATTTAAAACTTATAGAAAAAAATGATGATCAAAATGACATTCAAAATAAAAAAAGTATAAATACAAATAATAATCCAAAATGTTTACTTGTAACAAATAGAGAAGGAAAAATTTCTAGAAACGAAAGATGTGAGGCAACAGGGAAAAAGTTCAAGCATTGTTGTGGTGCTTTATAAAAGAATGCTTAAGAATAATATTAATAAAACTGCAGCAGATACACCATAATAAATTTGATAAATATTTTCTAATGCACTTGCTTTCATGGATAAATCATTTCTATCATCTGATTGTGCTGTAAATCCTTTATTTCTTCCAATTGACAAAAATTTGTTTTTTCTATGATTAAGAATTTCATCTTTATCCATTGTCTGAAAAAAATCTAAATTTTTCTTTAATGAATCTCTTACGTTATCTAAAATCAGATCTTTATCTCTGTGTGCACCGCCAACTGGTTCTGGAATTATTTCATCAATTATATTCAATTTTAAAAGGTCGCTAGATGACATTTTCATTGCAGTTGCAGCCTCTAAAGTTTTTTTTGGGTCTCTCCACAAAATGGTAGCACATCCTTCTGGCGAAATGACAGAGTATATTGCGTTTTGAAGCATAATCACTTTATTAGATGATGCTAAAGCTATTGCTCCTCCAGATCCACCCTCTCCAATTATTATTGCAATTGTAGGAACTGTTAACTTCATAGAGCATTCAATAGATTTTGCTATTGCTTCAGCCTGACCTCTTTCCTCTGCGCCAACTCCTGGATATGCTCCTGGAGTATCTACAATAGAAATAATTGGAATTTTAAACTTGTTAGCTAACTCCATAAGTCTAATTGTTTTTCTGTAACCCTCAGGTCTCATCATTCCAAAATTATGATCTATTCTTTTATTAAGATCTGAACCCTTTTCTTGACCAATTACTAAAACAGATTTGCCATCGAATTTTGCAAAACCAGCTATAACGGCTTTGTCCTCACCATAATACCTATCCCCAGAAAGTTGGATAAAATCATCAAAAAGATTTTTAACAAAAAATTTTGCTTTAGGTCTATCTTCATGACGAGCAACTAATGCTGTCTGCCATGGATCTAAGTTAGAATAAATTTTCTCTAACTTTTCATTTATTTCTTCTTCAACTTTACTTATTCTTGAAGTATCAACTTCAGATAAACCTTCCT
>CACKUZ010000042.1 GCA_902603475.1 uncultured Pelagibacteraceae bacterium | reverse complement strand
TTGGATTATACAATTTTAAAGGAGTTGAGAGAAGGTTTTCTCATTTATTCAATCATAATAACATAAGTTTTTACGATGATTATGCCCATCATCCAACAGAAATAAGTTCAGTTTTAACAGGTGTTAAAAATGTCTATAAAAATAAAGAAGTTGTATGTGTTTTTCAACCTCACAGAATTTCAAGAGTAATAAACTTGAAAAAAGAATTTTCAAAATGTTTTAAAATGGCAGACATAGTTTTATTGTGCCCTATTTACACTGCAAATGAAAAACTAAGACTTAATTTCACATATAATTCCTTTGCAAAATTAATAATAAAAAATTCAAATGTTAAATTAATATTAGTTGATAATGAATTACAATTACGAAAGTTTATAAAGCAGAACGTGTTTGGTGAAAAAATCTATATAGGTATGGGTGCAGGATCTATATCAAACTGGATGAAAAATTTGAAAAGTATATTTTAATGGATATTGAGGATATTAAAAAATCAGAATTACTAATAGATGGAGATATTTTTTTTGATCAGAGTATTAAAAATCTTAATTGGTTTAATATTGGAGGAAAAACCAAAATTTTTTTTAAACCAAACTCTCTTAAGGGACTAAGAGATTATCTAAAACTTTATGCATCAAGAGGTAAAATATTTGTTTTAGGGAATGGGTCAAATGTATTATTTGATGACAATACATACCAAGGCACAGTAATTAAGTTAAGCAAAAGTTTCTCAAATATTTCTCTGCTAGACAATGAAACAATTATTGCTGGTACTGCAGCCACACAAAAAAAAACTTCAGAATTTGCAAAAAATAATAATATTTCTGGATTAGAGTTTATGTCATGTATTCCAGGTTCCATAGGAGGTGGTATTAGAATGAATTCTGGATGCTTTAAAAAAGAATTTAAAGATGTTCTTATTTCAATTCAATTAATTGATTTTAAAGGTATAGTAAGAAGTATACCTACAGATAAAATTGTCTTTAATTATAGGTCAATAGAATTACCAAAAGATTTAATATTTTTAAGTGCAACATTTAAAGGCAAAGAAAAAAATAGTGAAGAAATAAGTAATTATATGAATGAACTAAATTTAATTAAAAATGCGGCTCAACCAAACAAAATTAAAACAAGTGGTAGTACATTTAAAAATCCCAAAAATCAAACAGACAAAAAGGTTTGGGAACTAATTAGATCAAGTGTTCTTAATGAAGTAAGTTTTGGAGATGCGGCTATTTCTGAGAAGCACGCCAATTTTTTTGTTAATAAAAAAAATGCAAAATCTGCAGATATGAAGTCTTTAATTAGTTTTGTTAAAAAAAAAGTAAAAGATCAAACAGGTGTAAAATTAGAATTAGAAATTGTAGTGGTTGAGTAATGGATAAAATTTTAATATTGGCTGGGGGATATTCTAATGAAAGGGAGATTAGTTTAATAACTGCCAAAAGTGTAATCCATGAATTAAAAAAAAATAAAAAGTATAAGCTTTTACAAATTGAACCAGATGGAAGTTTTGTCAAAAAACTTAGAAAATTTAAGCCAAATTTGGTTTTAAACCTTTTGCATGGAAGGTATGGAGAGGATGGTTATATTCAGTCTGTACTAGAGTCTGAAAAAGTAAAGTATTCACATTCTGGCGTTCTATCATCATCTCTAGCAATTGATAAAGAATTATCAAAAAAAATATTTATTAAGAATAATATTCTAACACCTCCATATATTAAGTTTTCTTTTAAAAATAATATTGATATTAAAAATATTATAAAAAGAATTGATAAAAATTTACAATTTCCTGTAGTTTTAAAACCTATTAATGAGGGCTCTAGCGTTGGCGTATCTATTTGTAACAAAAAAAATTTTATTAGCTGTTTAATGAAATTAGAAAAGTTTAGAGATATTTTAATTGAGAAATATATACCTGGAAGAGAAATTCAAGCTGCTATTTTAGGTAAAAAAAAATTAGGTATAATAGAGTTAAAACCTAAAAGGAAATTTTATGATTATAAAGCTAAGTATAGTACCAGTGCAAAAACTGAGCATATAATTCCTGTCAACTTAAGTTTAAGAAATTTTAATAAAATCAATTCAATAGCAATGAAAGCACATAGACTTTTAAAATGTAGAGGTGTATCTAGGTCAGATTTTAGATTTTATAAAAACAAATTTTATTTATTAGAACTCAATACTCAGCCGGGTATGACCTCGCTTTCTCTAGTGCCAGAAATAGCGAGTTATAAAAATATAAGTTTTATAAAGCTTATCGAAGAAATAATGAGAGATGCTGCGATCAATAAGTAAATATAAATTATATCTTTATTTACTTTTTCT
>CACKUZ010000041.1 GCA_902603475.1 uncultured Pelagibacteraceae bacterium | reverse complement strand
CTATTATAGTTTATCGCGGTTTCCGCAAAATACAGCAATTTGCGGTGTCTTTGGTAACAAAGAGATCGACACCAGTCAGCGAGAGTTCGCCCACTGGTGCGATACTTGCTGGATGTGATTATGTTTGAAAATTTAACAAATAAATTTGAAGAAATATTTTCTTCTTTAAAAAAGGCGCCTTCGCTTGATGAAAAGCAAGTAGATGAGGGTTTAAGAGAGATTAGGCTTGCTCTTTTAGAAGCGGATGTATCTTTAGAAGTTGTAAAAGAATTTATAAATAGAGTGAAACCAAAAGCTCTTGGTCAAGAGATTGTCAGATCAACTTCACCCGGACAGATGGTAGTTAAAGTTGTTAACGATGAGTTAATTTCTTTCTTAGGGGATAAAAATTCTGATATTGAATTAAATGCAGTACCTCCTGTTCCAGTGATGTTAGTTGGGTTACAGGGTTCTGGAAAAACTACAACTACAGCTAAGTTAGCAAGATTTTTAGAGGCTAACAAAAAGAAAAAAGTTATGATGGCGAGTCTAGACGTTTACAGACCTGCTGCACAAGAACAACTAAGACTTTTGGGTGAGCAAAATAATATAATAACGCTTCCAGTCATCAAAGATCAACTTCCTGCAGATATTTGTAGAAGAGCGATTAGTGCTGCTAATCTTAATGGAGCAGATGTAATTCTATTTGATACAGCTGGAAGAACTCAGATTGATTTACAAATGATGAGTGAGATTAAACAAATTGAAAGTATTATAAACCCGTCAGAAACAATTCTTGTTGCAGATTCTTTGACTGGGCAAGTAGCTGCCAATGTAGCTAAAGAATTTAAAAGTACAGTAAATCTAACAGGTATTATTCTTACAAGATCAGATGGTGATGGAAGAGGTGGAGCAGCATTAAGTATGAAATATGTTGCAGATGTTCCAATTAAATTTTTAGGAGTTGGTGAAAAGATAGAAAATTTTGAAGTTTTTCACCCAGACAGAATTGCCAATAGAATTTTAGGTATGGGAGATATTGTTTCCCTTGTTGAAAAGGCTGCAGAAGATCTAGAGTTTTATAATTCTGATGGTTCGGCAGCTGACGCATGTGGAAACGGTACAAGATGTGTAGCCTTTTTATTATCAAAAGAAAAAAATACAAAAAATATAAGCGTTCAAGTAGCATCAAAACAGTTGAATTCAAAGTTACTTGAAGATGGTCAAGTTGAAACAATAATTGGTGTACCAAAAACTAATTGGAATGAAATTCCTTTATCTAAAAAACTAGACACTAAAAATTTAGGAATTATTATAGAAGATAACAATAACCAAGCATTGAGTGGTGGTATAGCTATTAACGTAGGTAATCCTCATGCTATTTTTTTTGTAAATGATGTAGAAAATTTCAATTTAGAAAAAATTGGACCTAAGATCGAAAATCATGAATTTTTTCCAGAAAAATGTAATTTCACCCTTGCTCAAAAATTAAGTGAAAATCATTATAAAATTAAAGTTTGGGAAAGAGGTGCAGGTTTAACAAAAGCATGTGGAACTGCTGCGTGCGCAACAGCAGTGGCCGCAAATTTAGAAAAATTAGAAAATTCTAGAACTGAAATTGAATTCGGTTTAGGAAAATTAGTAATTTCTATTGATGAAAGTCAACAAATTCATATGAAAGGACCTGTATCTAGTATCAAAGAAATAGATATAAATATTTAATGGGTATTTTCGAAAAGTTTAAATTGGGCTTTAAAAAAAGTGCTGACAGTATTTCTTCTGGACTTAGGGAAATAATAGTAAAAAAAGAAATTGATGATGAGACATTAAACAAAATAGAGGAATTTTTGATTAGTTCTGACGTTGGCATTGACGCTTCAGGTGAAATAAAAAATATTATCTCTCAAAAAAAAATTGATCCTAAGAAAAATGCGGTGGAGGAAATAAATGCTATTTTAAAAGAATATATTTTAGAGTTAATGGTACCCTTAGAAAAAAAAGATTTTTTTGAAAATAAAGAAAATTTAAACGTAACATTAATTTCTGGTGTAAATGGGGTAGGTAAGACAACCACTATCGGTAAAATTGGTAAAATATTTAAAGATAACGGCTCAGAAGTAATATTTTCTGCTTGTGATACCTTTAGGGCAGCAGCAATAGAACAATTAGAGTCTTGGTCTGATAAGATTGGAGCGACAATTATCAAATCAAATCCAGGGTCTGACCCTGCTTCAGTAGCTTACAAGGCGATAGAACACGCAAAAAACAACAATATTAGACGGGTACTAATTGATACCGCTGGCAGATTGCAAAATAAGAAAAATTTAATGGATGAATTCAAAAAAATTGCAAATGTTATAAAAAAAACAGATGAAAGTGCACCCCATGATGTTGTTTTAGTTCTAGATGCAACCTCTGGGCAAAATATAATAAATCAACTTGAAGAATTTGATAAAATTATAAAAATTACTGGTTTAATTATGACAAAACTTGATGGGACAGCAAAGGGAGGAGTACTAATTGCAATTTCAAAAAAATATAAGGTTCCAATTTTAGGCCTTGGACTTGGAGAAAAAGAAGATGATTTACAAATTTTCAATGCTAAACAATTTGCAGATGCATTTACTCAATTTAATTAATTAGATTTTTAGAAATTAAAGGTTTTTCAATAGAACATTCAAAATTATTCTTATTTGTTTCATATCCACAAACTTTTGCATAACTTGAAATAATGAAATTTAGTTT
>CACKUZ010000040.1 GCA_902603475.1 uncultured Pelagibacteraceae bacterium | reverse complement strand
TAATTCGATCACTATTTTACACCCAATCTATTTTTGATAGTGTTTGATGCTGTTGTAAATTCAAATCTGTATTTTTCATTGGGTCTTGCATATTTAAAACAACCTCTTGCAGCTAGAGCGCCTTCATGAAAACCTGATAAGATTAATTTGAGTTTTCCTGGGTAAGTACATATATCGCCAATAGCAAATATACCTTTTTTATTAGTTTCAAAGTTTTCAGTATTAACTGGTATTACTTTTTTATCTAAATTAAGCCCCCATTCTGCTATTGGGCCAAGTTGCATTATCAAACCAAAGAAACCCAAAACATAATCTGCTTTTAATATTTTACTCTCCCCGTCTTCACTTTTAATTTCTACTTCTTCTAAAGATCCATTTCCTTTGACATCTTTAATTGAGTATTTAGTAAATAAATTAATTATATTTTTTTCACTTAATTCTTTAATTTTTTGAACGCTGGCAGGTGCACCTCTAAACTCATCTCTTCTATGGATGAGTGAAACTTTAGAAGTATTAGAAAGTTCTATTGCCCAATCCAGCGCACTATCTCCTCCACCAAATATAGCTACAGATTTATCTTTAAAAATAGTTTTGTCTTTAATAGAATATAAAACTGAAGTTCCATCAAATTTTTCTGCACTTTTGGTTGGAAATTTTCTTGGTTCAAATGATCCAACACCTCCAGCAATTACAACATTTGGTGCATGAAATTCTTTTTCATTTGTTGTTTTAACAATCCAATAATCATTTTCTTTTTTAAGTTCTTGAACTCTGTCATTTAAATGAAACTTAAAATTAAATGGTTTTATTTGTTCTACCAAGTTATTCGTAAGCTCTTCTCCTGTACACTCTGGGACTGCAGGAATATCATAAATTGGTTTGTCAGGATAAAGCTCTATACATTGACCACCTATTTTATCTAAGTTATCAACTATTTCACACTTCAATCCGATAATTCCAAGTTGATGAGCACAAAATAATCCAGTTGGACCTGCACCGATAATAACAACATCAGTTTTAATCATTAAATTTGTTTCTCCGGCATATAAACACTTAGACCATCTAAGTCATCAGAAACCATAATTTGACAACTTAACCTACTATTTGAGTTCGGTTCATAAGCTTGGTCTAACATATCATCTTCTCCCATTTCTTTTTTAGGTAACTTATCATACCAATCTTCTTTGACATAAACATGACACGTAGCGCATGACATGCTTCCTCCACAATCTGCATCAATACCAGGGATATCATTTTGAACAGCACCTTCCATAACTGTGAGCCCATTTTGGACCTCAACTATGTGCTCTTTTCCGTTGTGTTCAATATATTTGATTTTAGCCATTGCTTTTATATAAGCACAAAAAAAAATAGGGCAAGTAATCAAACTTGCCCTACTTTATATTTCGTAACTAATTGTTACTACGCTCTTCTTGTAGAGTTAGATACTGCACAAGACCAGATAATTAAACCAAATGCGATTTTATTAACAAAGTCTGCTAAGTTATAGATAACGTTTAACGCGTTACCATCTATTCCACCTGTTAGGTAACCAAAAATGTAACCTAATGGGTAAATAGCCCAACCTACAGTAACAATCATTCTTAAAGCTCCAAATGCAGTTACTAAAGATTTATTTCCAGATTTAGCAGCAACTTTTCCTGCTTCTCCTGAAAAGATTTCATAAAGAATGTAAATCCATCCAGCCATACCGATTATGAAACCTAGTGTAGCGTTAATGAATCCTGCTTCTCCAAGATATCCACCTATTAACATAACTAGTGAACCAATTAAGATTCTCCAGAATATGTTTGTGTCCACTTTTCTTACTGCTGAAAGAATTAAGTAAAATTCTACTAGCTGTAGTGGTACAGTAATTAACCAGTCAATGTATCTGTAAACAGTTGGAGTATCACCTGTTTCGATCCATACTGCTCTCATATACATATAGTGAATAAATGCTATACCTGTTACTAATCCAGCTACGTTCACTGATTTTCTCCATTGTGAACTGACGTTAGCCTGTTCCATAAAGAAAAACGCTGTAGCTGCTAACATACCCATTGATATTAACCAAAACGAAATACCTACGAAATCGTCTGTAGCTAAAAAGGCTGTTGCTGCGTTAGCTGCTGTAGTTGCTCCAAAAAGCACTGCCGCTAATGCTAACATTTTCATTGTCTTCATAAAAAACTCCCTCATAGTTAGTTTTTTTATTAGTTTAAATTTAAACTACAGACTAATCTAATGATTAGCCTAAAGTTAGGGTTAGATAGCAAAAAAAATTACTTTATTGAAGAGTTTTTGACCTCTAAAAAGTATTGATTTTACTTACTTTGTAAAATTAAATACAACCTGTTACACAAAATCATTATAAAAGTGACTAAAAAAACAAATCACTATGAAAAATAGTTTTAACAAAATTTATCAAGAATCTATTCAAAATCCTGAGGAATTTTGGAAAAATGTATCAGATGATATCTTCTGGTTTAAAAAACCTACTAAGATTTTGAACAAATCTAATCCTCCATTTTATAAATGGTTTGAAGATGGCGTTACAAACACCTGCTACAACGCTATTGATGTTCATATTGATAAAGGTAAAGGCGAGAAGACTGCTTTAATTTATGATAGCCCTATAACTAATAGTAAAGCAAAGTATACATACAATGAATTAAGAGAAAAAATATCAAAATTTGCCGGAGCGCTTGATAATCAGGGTATTAAGAAAGGCGATAGAGTAATAATTTATATGCCTATGATACCTGAGGCCGTTATAGCAATGCTGGCCTGTGGAAGAATTGGTGCAATACACTCAGTTGTCTTTGGTGGATTTGCCTCAAATGAATTAGCAAGTAGAATTGAT
>CACKUZ010000039.1 GCA_902603475.1 uncultured Pelagibacteraceae bacterium | reverse complement strand
TTCTTTGTAATGCATATGGTGGAGTATTAAATGATCCGATTCTTTTAAGAATATCTAAAGATGAATTTTGGTTTAGTTTATCTGATAGTGATATAGGTCTTTATTTGCAAGGTGTAAATGCTGATGAGAGATTTAACGTAGAGATTGATGAGATAGACGTAAGTCCAGTTCAGATACAAGGGCCAAAATCTAAAGCATTAATGAAAGATTTATGTGGAGATCAAGTTGATTTTGATAATATGCCATTCTACGGTTTAGCTGAAGTAAAAATTGGTGGAAGAAGTTGCGTGATATCTCAATCAGGGTTTTCTGGTGAAGCTGGTTATGAAATTTATTTAAGAGAATGCACGTTATACGCAGAAGATATGTGGAATGCTGTTCTTGAAGCAGGAAAAAAACATAGCCTAATGGTTATTGCGCCTGCTCACCATAGAAGAATTCAAGCTGGAATTCTTTCTTGGGGTCAAGACATGGACAATCAACATAATCCATTTCAATGTAATTTAGGTTATCAAGTATCATTATCTGGCAAAGGAGAATGGAACAAGAAAGCAGATTACGTAGGCAAGAAAGCTCTAGAAAAAATGAAAGCTGATTTAAAAGCAGGTCACAAACCATACAAACTTCAATTAGTAGGTCTTGAATTAGGTGGAAAACCAATTGAGGAATACGCTCCTGACTTTTGGCTAATTTCAGATGAGGGTGGTGGAGAACCTATAGGTTTTGTTACTTCTCCTTGGTATCATCCTGAAAAAAAACAGAACATTGCTATGGGTTATGTACCATTTGATGGAACGTTGAATGCAAATGGGTTTCCAAAAGGAAAAGTAGGATCTAAGTTCAAAGTGCATTTGCCAGAGAAATATTCTGAAACTCCAGGTAAACCTGTTGATGCAGTAATAGTAGATATACCATTTAAAGAGTCTTACAACGCTAATACAAGAGAAGTTGTAAAAGGTTAAATCACTTTAAGGGAGGAGTTTAGCTCCTCCCAGATTATAATGTTTGCACAATTTTTAGAAATTTTTTTTAAATCATTAAAATTAGATAAGAGCTTATACAGAGATAGCAAATACTTCGGTGAGGCTGCAATTTATTTTGCTGGTCTTGTAATGATACTTGATGGTGTGGCTGGAGCCGTAGCAGCAAATTCAATTGTAAGAACATCAATTGGTATCTCGGGTTTGACAGCTCTTTTAACATGGTTCGTTTGGGCCATATTTATTTTTGTAATTGGAGTAAAAATTTTTCCAGATAAAGGGAGTAAAGTTCCTTTTAAAAAAATTTTAATAGCTGTGGGATATGCACATGCACCGGGTTTAATAAGGTTTTTTGCAGTTACACCTGACTTAGTGCTGCCAATTATTTTTCTTACTCAATTTTGGATTTTTGCATCTCTTATAATATCAACTAAACAAATTTTGAATTTAAAATCTAATTTAAAATCATTTGGAATAGTATTTTTATCTTTTCTAATAATAGCTTTTTTATCTATAACATTCATAATTAATAGAATGAATTCAATTCCAATTAGTAATATTAGCTAAAAAGGGAAAACAGTTTTAGATGTTCTGCAAGATTTGCATATTTTAAAACCAGTCAGGAATAAATTTTGAGTTACACTTTCATCTTCTTTTTTACATTCTTCACAAACATCATTTAAATCTGTTTCAAGATTTTTGTTCAATTCCGGATCATATTCTTTAGTCATTATCTGTTAATCCAGCTCCTGCTGTTCTCTCCCTCGATTTGTCACTTTCATCAACATAAGTTTTTAAGGATAAATTATAAATTTCTAACCAGTCATCTTCTGTAAAACTATTTTTATTATCTAAAAATTTTAAACGGATTTTATCTGATTTTTCCAAGACATCCCCTGTAAGATAGTTTGAATAAATAGACTCGTTAAAATTAAATAAAAATTCTTTATCATCCATCTTTAAGAAAATTCTCTTACCAATAATTTCAGAAGTTCTGCTTACAAAAGATAAAAATATAAGTGGAAATGCAATCTTATTTATTTCAATTTCATTGAATTTAGATATTGATGAAGACTGATCAAAAAAATTTAGTCCAGATAATATAGGACAATAAAAAGTCTTTGGTGTATTTGAGACAGATATTTCATCTATGTTTTCAAAATTACTTATTTTATAAATTTTGTAGTATTGGTTTAAATTTTTAAGACCTGGTAGACCAAACATTTCAAGTAATCGAATATTTTTACCTACCTCCTCTGATATTCCCCAAGAAAAACCAATAGCTTTGGATGCTTTTTTTGTAGTTATTTCTATTTCACTAAAGCTTCTCATTTATTTATGATTTATAAATCCATTTATCGTCAAAATTAACCAATTCTGAGGGTAAAGGTGCTCCTTGGAACATGCAAATACGCAACCATTTATCTGACCTAGGATCAAACTTTATGGCTCCAAAAAATGATAATTTTAATCTTAACATGTCAATTGGAACTAGTTTGGACCCAATAGTATTGTCTTGAATTTCTGAGTAAGGAAACTTTTCAGCAATAAATGCTCTTCTAACAACATGCCTTAAGTGATTATTATCTTTTAGAAATTTTCCAATTTTAGAACTATTTTTTTTGGTAAATACAGCTTCGTAAAGTTTATTAATATCTCTTGCTATTGCCAAAGGTTGTTCTAGATCAGATCCTTCATCTATATACCTATCACCTATTCTAGGCTCTTCTTTATTTTTTGATATAAACCAAAAATTTTGATTATTTTCATTTTTTAAAAAATCAATTTTAAGAATCTCTGAATATTTATTCTCTAATATGTTTCTTAAATCTTCTATAGTTCTGTCAACAGGAATATTAAAATGTTCCTCCTCATCAGAACTCATTTGAGAAATTAATGGATTAACTATGTCATCAAATGGCTCCATCATCATAGATACAATATATTCTATACATTCATCATTAAGATTTTCCTCTGACCAGTTGTAAATTTGATTAAATTGATACGAATTTTGAAATTTAAAATCTTCTTTCATAAATTTTATAAATTTTTTTAAATCCTCGATTAAACTTTTGATTTTTTCTTTTTGAAATTCGCTATCTGTGTTCCAACTGGTTATATTTTTTAGAGATTTAATCAGGCAATTATAAAAAATATCAA
>CACKUZ010000038.1 GCA_902603475.1 uncultured Pelagibacteraceae bacterium | reverse complement strand
GAAAGAAGCTAAGCTTAAATATGAGCTTGAAACTAATACAAATTTAGTTTCATTCTCTGAAGGTTTAATAGAAATATCTTTTAATGAAAACTTAGATAAAGACTTTATTAAAAATCTATCTAATAAGCTGTACGAATGGACATCCAAGAGATGGATTATCTCTTTATCAAAAAAACAAGGACAAATTTCAAAAAAAGAAAAAAATAAAATTGATGAAAAAAAAATATTTGATGATGTTAAAAAGTCTGAAGCATATAAAAAAGTGATCGAAGCATTTCCTGATGCAGAATTAATAAATATTGAGTTGAAAGAGGATTAAAATGACAGATTTTTCAAAATTAATGGAAAAAGCTAAAGAAATTGAGAGCAAAATGAAAGAAAGCCAAGAAAACATTAAAAAGATCGAGGTTGAAGGAGTCTCGGGAGCTAATGATGTAAAGGTTACGTTAAATGGAGAGGGAGCCATGATCTCAATTAAACTTAGTGAAAATGTTTTAAAAGAAGAAAAAGTAATACTAGAAGATCTTATTACTGCTGCACATAATAACGCAAAATCACAACTTAAATCAAAAACTGCAGAGGAAATTTCTAAGGCCTCAGGAAATTTTGGAATACCTGGATTTAAGTGGCCTTTATAATTTAAATGCAAAATATTCCTGAAATAGAAAATTTAATCAAACTTATATCTAAGTTACCAGGGCTAGGACCTAAGTCTGCAAAAAGAATAATATTAAAAATGATTAATAACCGACAAGAATTACTAAAGCCATTGGCTCAAAATTTGAGTGAAGTTTTTAAAAATATTGTTAGATGTAAAATTTGTGGAACATTGAAGCCTAATACAATTGATTGTAATTATAATAATTGCGAAATAGTAGAAAAAAAATATAATAAGATTTGTGTTGTAGAAAATATTTCAGATCAGTGGGCAATAGAAAGTTCTTCAATTTTTCAAGGTTACTTCCATATTTTAGGAGGGACTCTCTCAAACAATAATAATAGTAATAGAGAGGACTTGCTTATTAACTCTCTTATAGAAAGAATAAATAAAGATGATATTGAAGAAGTAATTTTAGCAACTAGCGCAACTGTAGAAGGTCAAACTACAGCATTTTATATTCAAGATAGTCTAAAAAAAACTGACGTCAAAGTTTCAAAACTAGCCCAAGGTTTACCAGTAGGTGGAGAAATCGAAAATTTAGATGATGGTACTCTTATATCTGCATTTAAAAATAGAAAAAAGATAGAGGCTTAATTAGCTTTTTTTAATTAATCTGTTTAAATGTAAGAGAGGTTCTGTATAGCCAGAGGGCTGTGACTTTCCATGAAAAATTAATTCACATGCCGCTTTAAAAGCAATAGATTTATCATACTCTGGTGACATACTTTCGTAGTTAGAATCATCTTCATTCTGTTTATCTACAACTTTTGCCATTTTTTTTAAAATTTCAAGAACCTGTCTATTCGAACATAAGCCATGATGAAGCCAATTAGCAATATGTTGAGATGAAATTCTTAAGGTTGCTCTATCTTCCATTAATCCAATATCATTTATATCTGGGACTTTGGAACAACCTATACCTTGATCAATCCATCTGACTACATAACCTAAAATAGTTTGAGCAGAATTTGAAATTTCAGTATTAATTTCATCCACCGACCAATTAGGGCGATCTGCTATTGGAATAGTAAGAAGATCAGATAACTTTGATGGCTCTCTTTTTAATATTGCTTTTTGTTTTTCAAAAACATTTACTTCATGGTAGTGCATAACATGCAATGCAGCGGCAGTTGGGGAAGGAACCCAAGCACAATTTGCGCCAGCATTCACATGTCCAATTTTTTGTTCCATCATTTCGTTCATTTTGTCTGGCATGGCCCACATTCCTTTACCTATTTGAGCAACTCCTGAAAAACCACATTTTAAGCCTATATCTACGTTATTGTCCTCATAGGTTTTAATCCATTTAGATTCTTTCATATCTCCTTTTTTGATCATTGGTCCAGCTTCCATTGAGGTATGCATCTCATCACCAGTTCTATCTAAAAATCCAGTGTTTATAAAAAATACTCTATCTTTAAGTGTTCTAATACATTCTTTAAGGTTTGCAGATGTTCTTCTTTCTTCATCCATAATTCCACACTTAATTGTATTTTTTTCTAATTTTAAAACTTCTTCGACTTTTGTAAAAATTAAATTAGAAAATTCTGTTTCCTCAGGCCCATGCATTTTTGGTTTTACGATATAAATTGACCCTTTTCTTGAATTACCTTTTCTTTTCAAATCATGAATACAAGCTGCTGAAGTTATAAAAGCATCCATTATTCCCTCTGGCACTTCTGATCCATCATTTAAAGTGATTGCAGGGTTTGTCATTAAGTGTCCAACGTTTCTCACAAGTAAAAGACTTCTTCCGTGAAGTTTTAACTTTTCACCATTCAATGAAGTGTAGCTCCTATCAGGATTAAGTTTTCTTTCTAATTCTTTACCATTTTTCTCAAATATTGATTTTAAATTTCCTTTCATCAATCCTAGCCAATTTCTATAACAAGTTACTTTATCTTCAGCATCTACTGCGGCTACACTATCTTCATGGTCACATATTGTTGAAACAGCAGACTCAACTATAATATCGCTTATCCCGGCAGCATCTCTTGCAGCACTAAATGCTCTAGGATTAATAATTATTTCAAGATGAAGATTATTATTTTTTAAGATTATAGCATTTGGTTTGGCTGCATCCCCTCTATGACCAATAAACTTCTCTAAATCTGATAAATTATATTCTTTATTTTCTTTATAAATTGAGAGTTTTTTATTATTTATTGCTAAACCAGTAATATCTTTCCAGTCAAGATCATTTATTGGAAAATATTTGTTCAAAAAATTTCTAGTGTATTTAATTACTTCTTGTCCTCTCAAAGGATCATATTTTTCACTTCCACTTTCTTCAGACTCTATTATATTTGATCCGTAAAGACTGTCATATAAGCTTACCCATCTTGCATTAGCAGCATTCAAGCTATATCTAGAGTTCATTATTGGAACAACTAATTGTGGTCCTGCTATATTAGATATTTCTTCATCTAAATTTTTAGTTGTTATTTTAAAATCTTCACCTTCTTTTTTTAAATAACCTATTTCTTCCAAAAAATTTTTATATTTATTATAGTCAAT
>CACKUZ010000037.1 GCA_902603475.1 uncultured Pelagibacteraceae bacterium | reverse complement strand
AAATATAAAAATAGAAGATATTCCTAACTTTAAAAATAAAAATTACTATATTGATCTAAGTGGTTCTTTAGAAAATGAAGAAGGTAAAAAGGATTTAAAAAAAATTAATAAATTATTAAACTTTGCAACTAAAAATGAAAGTTAAAAAAGGAATTCCAGTTATAGATCAAGGAGATAGACTTGGTTTTTGGGGTGGGAAATTTGGAGGAAATTTTGTACCTGAAACGCTTAAGAAACCTATAGAAGATCTAGAAATACAATTTAATAAATTGAAGAATGACAAGAATTTTTTAAAAGAAAGAGATAATTACTTTAAAAATTGGATCGGAACACCAACAAGGTTCATTAAATTAAATAATTTAACAAAACACGTTGGTGGTGCTCAGATTTGGTCCAAGGTTGTTTCTGATGCTAACGGTGGAGCTCACAAAATATATAATGCGACTGTGCATTGTTTATTAGCTAAAAGGTCTGGTAAAAAAGTTATTATAGGCGATACTGGGGCTGGTTATGCTGGAAAGATGCTAAGCATGGCGGCTAAAAAATTTGGTTTGAAATGTAAAATTTTTATGGGTGCAAAAGACATAAAAAGACAACAGCCAAATGTTAAGGCTATGAAAAAAAATGGTGCAGATGTAATTCCAGTATATTCAGGAAGCCAAACACTGGTAGACGCTGTATCTGAATGTATGAGATATTGGGTTGCTAATTGTGATACAACTGCGATGTGTGTTGGTAGTACAGTAGGACCTGCAATTTTTGTTAGAATATGTGGATGGAGTACTAGTCAAATATCTAAAGAACTTAAAGATCAATTAATAAACGAATTTGGTGAAGTTCCTAAAAAACTTAAACTCTATAATTGTGTAGGAGGAGGCTCGTCAAGCTTTGGTTTTTGGAATGAATTTATGGATTATGATAAAAAACAAGTTGAGTTTATTGGAGTTGAAGCAGGAGGACCAGCTAAAAGTAAAAAACATGCAGCTCCTTTAACTTATGGTTCCAAAATTGGTATACTTCATGGTGCTGCACAATACGTAAATCAAAACAGCGATGGTCAGATTGAAGAAACTGAGTCAATATCTGCTGGTCTTGATTATCCTGGAATTTCACCGCTGCATTGTTTTTTAAAAGATGCCAAGCGTGCAAGGTATACAGCAGCCAGTGATGAAGAAGCTTTAAAAGCCTACCAAATAGTTACAAAATATGAAAATTTAAGGCCCTCTCTTGAACCAAGTCATGCTTTTTCTGTAGCAATCAAAGAAGCAAAAAAATTGAGCAAGAATACAATAGTAATTATTAATAGTTGTGGTGATGCATACAAAGATCGTGGGATTTTAGAAAAAAAGTTGGGAAAGAAATATGTTAAATCCAATTAGTCTTGCATTTAAAAGAGCAAAAAAAGAGAAGAGACCAGCTTTACTTACTTACACTGTGGCTGGTGATAGCTCAAAGAAGCAATCTTTAAAAATCCTAGAAGCAATTTCTAATTATGCAGATATTTTAGAAGTCGGTGTACCTCATAACACTCCTGTTGCAGATGGGGGCCAAATTCAAACTAGTGCTTATAGAGCGATTAAAAATGGTATTAAGATAAATGATATTTTTAAAATTGTCAGCGATTTTAAAAAAAGTAAAAATTCAAAACCAGTAATATTTATGGGTTACTACAATATGATTTTCCAATATGGTGAAAATAATTTTTTAAAAAAATGTAAAAAATCAGGTGTTAATGGTTTAATAGTAGTTGATTTACCATGGCCAGAAAACAAAATTTTTTCAAAGAAATGCAAAAAAAATTCAATTAATTTTATCCAATTATTATCTCCTACAACATCCAATAAAAGACTAAAAAGTATTACAAAAGATTCTCATGATATGATTTACTATATAAGTATGCTGTCTACTACTGGTGGTAAGCTAAAAGTTTCTCCAAAAAAAATATTAGCTAATTATAATAAAATTAAAAAAATAAGTCCTAAAAAAAATTGTGTTATTGGTTTTGGGATTACTGAAAAAACTATATCAAATTTTAAAAATACAGATGGAATTGTTGTTGGAAGTCAAATTTGTAAAGAAATTACTAGAAGTTTAAACAATAGACAAAATCCTGTCATAAATGTAAGTAAGATGGTTAGTAAACTAAGAAAAAAAATATCATGAATTGGTTAACAAAAGCTATAAATTTTGGAGAAAAAATAAAGAAGGTGCTTCGAAAGAGACCTTCAAAAGAAGATATAGCAAATTCAGACTGGACCAGTTGTTGTAAAGGTCCAATATTGAAGAAAGATTTAGAGAATAATTTATGGGTGTGTAATCTTTGTGGAAAGCATCATAGAATTAGTTGTAGACAAAGGTTTGATATAATATTCGGTAAAAACGCTTATCAAATCTTAGAGTCACCTATACCTACAGAAGATCCATTGGATTGGGTCGACACAAAATCTTACAAAGACAGACTTAAAATTGCGAGGAAGAAGACAAACCAAAATTGTGCAGTAATGATCGCTAAAGGAAAAATAAATGGAGTAGAAGTAACTGCTGGTGCAATTAACTTTGATTTTATTGGAGGTTCTGTTGGAGCCGCAGAAGGAGAGGCAATAATTTATGGGGTGCAACACGCGATAGACAACCAAACACCTTACTTGTTCTTTCCTTGTGGTGGAGGACAGAGGATGTTCGAGTCAACAATCGCTTTAGCAAATATGACCAGAACAACACTTGCTATAAATGAACTTAAGAACAACAATTTACCGTATATAGTTTGTTTTACTGATCCAACTGCTGGAGGAATAACTGCCTCTTTTGCAATGTTAGGAGATATTCATCTTGCTGAACCTGGATGCCTAATAGCATTTGCAGGAAAAAGAGTAATTCAAGCAACAGTTAAGGAAGAATTAAGTTCTGATTTTCAAACAGCTGAATTTGTTGAGAAACATGGCTTTGTCGACAGAGTAGTGCATAGAAAAGATATACAAAAAGAAGTTGGCAACCTTCTATCGATATTACTTAAAAAAAATTCTGATATACATTTAGAAAATTTAAATGAAACTTCAGAAACTAATATCCAAACTAGAGAAGCATCATAAAAAAAAACTAGATTTATCTCTAGGAAGAACTTTTAATCTATTAAAAAAGCTGGGTAATCCACAAGATAAATTAAAAAACGTTATCACAGTTGTTGGAACTAATGCTAAAGCAAGCATGTGCTATAGTCTAAAGTCAATACTAAACCAGGGTGGGTACAAAACTAATCTTTACACTTCTCCCCACCTACTCTCTTATACAGAAAGATACATTTTTGATGATAAAGAAATCAATGAAGAAGATTTAATAGAATTACTGACTGATGTTGAAAAAACTTTGGGAGATGACAATGCAACATTATTTGAAATTTTAACATGTGCATTTTTAAAATATGCTGAGAATTTCAAAGATAATGTTAATATTATAGAAGCAGGATTATTTCATCAATTTGATAGCACAAATGTATTTAAGAGAAATTTAATAACACTAATTGGTGTTATTCATAATGATCACTTTCAATGGCTTGAAAATAAATCAATTGAAGGGGTAATATATGAAAAAACAGCTAAGCTTTTAAACTCAAATATATTTATTAATAAACAAGTAAATACTGAAATAAGAGATAAAATAGATAAATCTTTAGAAAAAAATACTTCTAATAAATATTTTTTTGGTAAAGATTTTAATATTGCAAAGTCTGAAAATGGATTTATTCAATATCAAGATGGATTGGGAGAATTGGTATTACCTGAACCAAGTATTCTTGGTAATCATCAGCTTTATAATATTAGCACCTCAATTGCTGCATCAAGAAAAATTTTTAATATTAAAGATGAATATATTAGAAATGGTATCAAAAATATTTCATTAAAAGCGAGACTTGAAGAGATAAAATCTGGTAAATTAAAAGATATTGCTGGAAATAATAAACTGGTAATAGATGGTGGTCACAATATTAGCGCAAGTCTTTCTATCGCTAATTGGATTAAAAATCAAAATGAAGATGCAAACCTTATCGTAGGTATGATGAAAGACAAAGAACATGTAGAATTTATAAAAGCTTTTGAAAATATAGTAAATTCAATTACTTTAATTGATATTCCTAATCAAGATGGAGCAATATCAAAGGAAGATTTTAAAAAAAAGTTAGATAATTCAAAATTAAATCTAAAACTTTCTAATGGCATTGAAGAAAGCATAAAATCGTTATCAAAAAATGAAAATACTATTATACTGTGCGTTGGTTCGCTATATCTTGCTGGAGAAATTTTAAGCTTAAATTAGATATTTTCTTTTATCCAAGAAACAATTTCACTTTTTGGAACCGCTCCAACCTTAGTTGAAACATGATTTCCATCTTTCATCAAAATCATAGTAGGAATTCCTCGAACACCATATTTTGTTGGCGTATTTGGCTCTTCATCAATGTTATGTTTTGCTACAGATAATTGGTCTGACATTTCATTTGAAATTTCCTCTAAAATTGGAGAAATTTGGACGCAAGGGCCACACCAAGAAGCCCAAAAATCACAAATTAGTATCTTATTTTCTTTAAC
>CACKUZ010000036.1 GCA_902603475.1 uncultured Pelagibacteraceae bacterium | reverse complement strand
TTTCATCAAACTTCTATAGACTTCATCACAAACTGTTGCTGTAGTTGCTGCTGCATATTGGGGGTAAAGAGGAAGAATAATTAAATTTTCACAACCTTTTTTTTGAAGATCATTGATTTTGCTTCTAATACTTGGATTTCCATACCTCATAGCAAAGTCAACAATTAAATTTTCGTTGTTGATTTGTTTAGATAATTTTTTTGCTTGACTCTCAGTATAATATCTAAGAGGAGACATATTTTTGTCCTTCATCCATATTTCTTTATAGGCTTTTGCTGTTTTAGAAGGTCTAAAAGTAAGTATAAATAGGTTAAGAATTACCTGCCAAATTAAGGGATTAATCTCAATTACTCTTCTGTCTGACAAAAATTCTTTTAAATATTTTCTTATATCTAGCCAACTTGTTGAATCAGGTGTTCCAAGATTTACAATTAAAATACCTGTCTTCCCATAATTAATTTTTGGATGATCTGGCGTCATTTAAAATTTCTTACAATCTTTATTAATTCCTCAACCATTTCGATTTTGGTCTCAGGTAGTATTCCATGACCTAAATTAAAAATATATGGATGGTCTTTAAAAATACGAAGATATTTTTCAGCTTCTGTTTTAAGAGTTTTTTGATCGGTCAATAATAATTTTGGGTCGAGACCACCCTGTATTGGTATTTTAATTTCACTAACAATTTTTTTTGGATCAACATCATAATCTATGTTTACAGCATCCGGTTTAACAATTTCACAGAAATTTTTATAATCTTTGATACCTCTGGGAAAACAGATAACAGGAACATCTAATTTTTTCACATACTCTACAATATTTAGTGTAGGTATATAAATATACTCTGGAATTTTTTCTTCTAATAAACCAGCCCAACTATCAAAAATTTGTATTACTTGAGCTCCTGCTTCAACTTGATTTTTTATATGAAGTTTTAAAAATTTCTCAATTATCCCCAGTAGTCTGTTTATTAAAAAATCATCTTTAAAAAAATCATTTGATAAACCTTTTTTGGGAGAAGATTTATTAATCATGTAAACTAAAATTGTCCATGGCGCTCCAACAAATCCAATCATGTCTCTATTTTTCATTAAAGGGTCTTCTGATGTTTTTGTAATTGCTTTATAAACTTTATAAACTTTTTCAGTAAAATTTACTTCGTCAATATTTTTTATTTCTGCTAAATTTATATCTCCTAATTTAGGACCAAAATTTTTTTCAAATTCAACTTTTTGACCAAGTCCATATGGTAACATTAGAATATCTGAAAATATTACAGCTCCATCAAATCCAAACCTTTTAATAGGTTGAAGAGTAATTTCAGATGCTAAATCATTAT
The DNA here is from genome assembly GCA_902603475.1 of uncultured Pelagibacteraceae bacterium. GTDB lineage: Bacteria > Pseudomonadota > Alphaproteobacteria > Pelagibacterales > Pelagibacteraceae > Pelagibacter. Next base: position 3,419 of record CACKUZ010000036.1, on the reverse strand, counting down.
TAAGGCAAAGTTTTATAAAATCCTGATTTCTTTTTCTAATTTCTCGAAACTCTGGAAGATATCTTCCTGCCTGTCTCATTAACCATATTGGGTTAGATTTGGTATCTCGCTTTTTAATACAGTTAGCTATGGGACTCATAAAATAGATATTTATTATTTACTTTATTAGTATTATGTATTGTGAATAACGTAAATTAGTCAATTTCCACACCTAATTAACTATTTATTAACAATTTTAATCTTTAATTAACAAGATATTTTAAGAATAAATTAAGTATTTTCACATTTTACGTATATCTTGAATAACTATAACCACAATTTATAATTTAGTTAATTTTATTGGAAAATTATATAGTTCTATACGTTGAAAGAATAAATCTACATTTTTCTTATTTTACTAATAGTTTATAAACATCTTATACATGAGAAACTTATACCAAATTTATTTAATATCAGATTCTACAGGCGAGACGTTAGATAGGATATTTTTAGCCTTAAAAGCTCAATTTCCTAATTTTAAATATGAAACTAATCATTTTTCTTTTACCCGTACCGAAAGTCAAACTTTAAGCATTTTAAAACAAGCTAAAAAGGATAGAAATTCAATAATTTTATATACTATAGTAAATAGTAAACTTGCAAAATATCTTACAGAAAAAGCTTTTGAAAGAGGGATACCATGTTTTGGCGTTCTTGGAGATTTAATACTAAATTTTTCAAAAGTTCTAAATCAAAAAGCTTCTCATCAACCAAGCGGTCAACATACTCTAAATGAGGAATACTACGACAGAATTGAAGCCATCCAGTTTACCATGAATCATGATGATGGTAATCAAACGGATGACATAGAGAAATCTGATATTATTCTTTTGGGAGTAAGCAGAACAAGTAAAACTCCAACAGCAATTTATCTAGCTAATAGAGGTTTTAAAACTTCAAATATCCCGTTAGTTAACAAAAACTCAATTCCATCAAAAGTTATTGAAAAAAACTTTTCCCCATGTGTTGTTGGTTTAGTGACAGAGGCAGAAAGACTGTATGATTTAAGAAAAAACAGATTAAACTCATTAAAAGAAGATCAAAATAGTGAATACGTAAATATAGACAAAATTAAGGATGAATTAAATAGTTCTAAAAAAATATTTAAAGAGAATAATTGGCCCACAATAGATGTAACAAGAAAATCAGTTGAAGAAACAGCAGCATCTGTAATTAAAATTTATGAAATAAAAAATAAAAAAAATGACTGAGATCATTTTAGCTTCAAAAAGTAAAGTCAGAAAAAAAATATTAGATAATCATAATATTAATTGCAGTGTTGAAGTATCAAATATTGACGAGGATCCAATAAAAGAAAGCTTATTAAAAGAGGGAGCTTCACCAGAAATTATTTCTAAAAACTTAGCAGAATTAAAAGCAAATAAGGTAAGTCAAAAATTCAGTAATATTTTAGTATTAGGAGCAGATAGCGTCATCGATTTAACAGGAGAATTAATATCAAAACCAGAAAGTAGGGAAGAGGCTTTAAATATTTTAAAGAAACTTAATGGAAAAAAACATTCTTTGATCAGTTCAGTTTGTATATCTAAAAATGGATCCATGGTTTGGAACTATACTGACAAAGCTTACTTAACTATGAAGGATTTTTCTGAAAGTGAATTAGTTACTTATTTAGCTAAAATAAGCGACGAGATTTTATATGCCTATAATGTCTACCAAATTGAGGGAGAAGGAAGGGTTTTATTTTCAAATATTGATGGCGATGAAAATACGATAATGGGCTTACCTATTAAAAAAATACAGAAATATTTGAAACTACAAAAATGAAAAAATTTTTAGTAATAGGTAATCCAATTGAACATTCTTTATCTCCAAAGTTACATAATTATTGGATAAAAAAAAATAATTTAGATGCAATTTATGGAAAATTGGAAACTTATGACAATGATTTGTCTGAACTATGTAAATCTATCAAAAATGGAGATCTGGAGGGCTTAAATGTTACTGTCCCTTTTAAAAAATCAATAATACCTCACCTAGATATTTTAAGTAGTAATGCATTACGGACACAGTCTGTAAATACTATCTCGTTAAATAAAGGTCATTTAATTGGAGATAACACTGATATTAATGGGTTTGAATTAAGTATAAGAAAATTGAATTATGATGTTAGTGACAAAACAGTTCTTATATTAGGTGCTGGTGGTGTTGTACCATCAATTATTTTTTCGCTGTTAAGGATGAAAGCATCAAAAATACTTTTGAGTAATAGAACCAAAGAAAAAGCTAATAATTTGAAGAAGTTTTTCAAAGAGATTAATATTATAGACTGGGGTGATTTACCTGATTTTGATATGATAATTAATGCAACTACTTTAGGTTTGAATAAAGATGATAAGTTTGGTCTAGACTTCTCACACATTAGTAATAACAAGCTTTTTTATGATGTTATATACTCTCCATTTCAAACAGAATTCTCTGAGGCAGGTAATTTAAAAGGTAATGTAATTGAAAATGGTTTAAATATGTTCTTATTTCAAGGCCAGCAAGCCTTTAATATTTGGCACAATGTTGAACCAGAAATTAACAAAGAATTAATTGAATTTCTAAAAAAATGAAACTATGAGATTTAAAATTAAACATGATTAGAGTTGGGATAATTGGTGGTATAGGCTCAGGAAAATCTTTTATTTCAAGACTTTTTGGATATCCAGTATTTAACGCAGATAATGAGGTAAAATATATTTATAAAAAAAATAAAGAGTGTTTTAATAAATTAAAAAAAAAACTACCAAAATTTATAAAAACATTTCCTATTAAAAAAAAGGAGCTCATATCATCCATTAGCTCAAATAAGAAAAATCTTAAAATTATATCTTCAGTTGTCCATCCATTTGTAAGAAAAAATATGAGAAAATTTATAAAAAGAAATAAGAAGAGTGAAATGATTATTTTTGATATTCCTTTATTAATAGAAAACAAACTCAATAAAAAAAAAGATATAATTATATTTGTTAAATCAAACAAATCTAAAGTCTTAAAAAGATTAAAAAAGAGACCTAACTTTGATGAAAAATTGATTAGGAATCTTAAAGAAAATCAGGTTATCTTATCTAAAAAAATCAAATTAGCTGATTATATCATTAATAATAATTTTTCAGCAAATGTGATGAAAAAAAAAGTTAAACTAATTAAAAAAGAAATATTAAAATGAAAGAAATAGTTCTAGATACTGAGACAACAGGCCTATCTGTCAGAGATGGCCATAGAATTGTTGAAATTGGTTGTATAGAGTTAGATAATTTAGTACCAACAAAAAATATATTACATTTTTATTTAAACCCTGAAAGAAAAGTATCAGAGAAAGCATTTGAAGTTCACGGTTATTCTGATGAATTTTTAGCAACCAAACAAAAATT
>CACKUZ010000035.1 GCA_902603475.1 uncultured Pelagibacteraceae bacterium | reverse complement strand
TTCCTGCCCAGAAACCTAATCCTGCAAGAAATGCTGCAGATAAATTCAAATAATCTTTTACAAAGAAAGTGCCTACTATCCCTGTTAGGCCAGATATACCTGCTGCCACATAAATCATTAACGGAGGTAAATAAGACAATTTAAATTGTCTTCCTAAATCAAACAGTGTTGAGTCTATAAATTCAATGATTTTATTCATTAACTCTTAATCTAATAGGTTTAATTTAATTAAACTATTATTTTTTGTTTCTTTACACCACAATTCATAACTTTCGCACACCCTCCAAAGATGATTTGTAGCTCTTTGAGATATTTCCAAGGGAAAATGACTCTTTGCATAGTACAAATCAGGAAATTTAATCAATTGTTTAATCATTGCTTCTTTTTGCAAATCCAAAAGCCTTAAAACTTCTTTAGAAATTTTTTCTCCTGAGGTCTCATCAACAAAATCGTTATCTCTTAGTTTTTTAAACCACTCATCATGAAATTTACCACTACTTATTTTTTCATACAATTTAGAACCTATAAATCTTTCAATTGCATCTATATTGGAAATATCAATATTCTGTTTTTTAATTTTAAATATTTCTAAATAAATTGCCTCAGCAACATAAAGTATGTAGGGTTTTTTATTTTCTTCTCCCATAAAATTATAAATCTAAAGTGTAATAACAAGAATTAGGATCCTCTTTATAGTGAGCAAATGGTTTACATTTACTAAATTTAAAATGTTCAAAAAGTTTTCTGGCAGGTAAAAAGAATTTTCCAGATCCTGTTTCAATACTTAACTTTTTAATACCTAATTTTTTCGCCTGAATTATTAAATGTGAAATTATTTTACTACCAATACCTTTGTTTCTAAAATTATCAGATACTCTAATTGATTTAAATTCCCCATGATTTTGTCCAATAAATTTTAATGCTCCACATCCAATTAAATGATTATTATCCCACAAACTCCAAAATTTTATACTTGGATCTTTAAGTCCAGGAATATCTAAAACATGAGTACTACCTTTAGAGGAAACAGATCTTAGTTCAATAAAGTGTTTTATTAAAAGATGATTTACCTTCGGGTGGTCAAAGTTATTTTCTATTGATTTAATCATTAGCATGAACATATAATCTAAAAAAAATTAAACCAATACGAAAAAATATGTGTGGAAGATATGTCATTACTAATGCAGTTTCAAAAACAAGCAAAATGGTTAAAACTGCAATCAACGTCAAAGACTCAGAAAATTATAATGCGCATCCTTATCAAAATCTTCCTGTAATAAAGAAATATAACAATGGAAACACTCTTGAAAACTTAAAGTGGGGAATTGTACCTAGTTGGGCCAAAAAAAAAGACTTTAAACCACTAATTAATGCAAGATTAGAGACAATTGATGAAAAGGTTTCATTTAAAAAATTAATAAAACTTCAAAGATGTGTTGTTGTAGCTGATGGATTTTACGAATGGAAGAGAATAGAAAAAGATAAGATCCCTCATTATTTTTTAAGAGAAGATAAAAAGCTAATCTATATCGCAGGTATTTATGAGGAGGATCAATTTTGCATGATTACTGAGGAAGCAAGTTCAAATGTAACAGAAATTCATCACAGACAGCCAGTTATCTTAAATGAAAATGATGTTAATAAATATTTGAATATTGAAATTTCAGGTTCAAATTATTTAAAACAATCGCAAAAATCAAAACTTTCTTTTTATGAAATTTCTAAGGATGTAAATAAGCCAACAAATAACAATATTTCTCTAATACAACCTCTATAAAATTATTTTTCAATAATTGTTAGATGTCCCATTTTCCTTTTTGCTTTTACTTGTTTTTTTAAATAATCATAAAAAAACTCATTCTCTTTAAAAGTTTTATTTCTATAAATTGTTATGTCATCACCAATGAGATTAATCATTTGAGCATTGTATATTTTTTTTGTGTCGATTTTTTTTAAACCACAAACAGCTCTTATGTGGTTTTCAAATTGACTAACATTATGTGAGTTTATTGTTAGATGGCCAGAATTATGAACTCTAGGTGCAATTTCATTAACATATAAGTTTTCATTTTTATCAATAAAAAACTCAACACATAAGGTTCCAATATAATCTAGTTCTTCAACAATTTGTTTTGCCCATTCTTTAGATTTTATTTTTATTGTTTCTGAAACTTCAGCAGGAATTTTTGAATGTTTCAAAATTTGATCTTCATGAACATTCTCAATCGGTTCATATATTTCATATTTTTGATTGCCAAATCTACATATAACAATTGAAATTTCTTTTTTAAGATTAATAAACTTTTCTAAAATATATTCTTTAGTAAAATCAATGTCTTCATTTATGTCAATAAAACTATTTAATTTATATTGACCTTTGCCATCATATCCAAGAGTTGTAGTTTTAAGTAACCCAGGCAAAAGGTTTTCATTTTCTTTTATTTCATCCTTATTTTTAATTAAAGCATAGTTAGTTGTTCTAATATTGTTTTTATTTAAAAAATCTTTTTCAGTTAATCTATTTTGGATTAAACTATTTATTTCTGGTTTGGGTGAAACACTCTTTGATTTATTTATTTCATTTAATATATCAAAGGGTATATTTTCAAATTCATAGGTAACTAAATCAACGTTATTAACAAATTCTGTTATAATTTTTGTATCATTATACTTTCCATATATGAACTTATTTGCAAAATTTTTGGCTGGCGCATCTGGATCATCACTAAGTACTACAGTTTTTATATCTATCTTTTTAGCAGCATCAGAAAGCATGCTACCTAGCTGACCACCTCCAATTATTCCTAAAACTGGCTGGCTCATTTATTTAGGTTTTTTTTTAACAGATTTTGATTGTTTAGATCTCCACTTGTTGAGATTATTTTTAACACCCATATCAAAGGTAGAGATAATTGAAGCTGCATATAATGCGGCATTCATTGCTCCATCTGTACCTATTGCTACAGTCCCAACCGGTATACCTTTTGGCATTTGAGCTATTGAAAGTAAGCTATCTAGACCTTTTAATTTTTTACTTTCAATTGGCACTCCAATTACTGGAATTCTTGTTAGAGACGCAATCATTCCTGGCAAATGGGCTGATCCTCCAGCTCCAGCAATTATCACAGAAATATTATTTTTTTCTGCAGATTTAGCATACTTAAACATACGTTCTGGAGTTCTATGAGCTGAAACTATATTTGTTTCGTAATTAATTTTAAGCAATTTTAGAATTTTTTCGCAAAATTGCATGGTTGAGTAATCAGAATTACTACCCATAACTATTGATACCTTGTGACTATATTTTTTGTTTTTCATGATACAAATTTGAATTAGTATAGATTAACATACTCTTTAAATTTAAACTAGTCGACAAATTATATTATACTTATATTGTCTAAATATGAACTATCGAATTGATAATCTTCAATATTGTAACTGGTCTAGAGATATTTTTCTCATCAATAGAGAAGCTGGATTAAATGCAGTACATGTTACTCTAGTATATCACGAAGATTATGATGAGTTCTTACAAAGAGTAAAAGAGTGGGATAGATTTTTTGAAGAAAATTCAGATTTAATTTTTTTAGGAAAAACATTCGAAGATATTACAAAAGCACAATCTGATAACAAAACAGCAATTTTTTTTGGTTTTCAAAATTGTTCCCCAATCGAAGATGATATAAATTTAATAGAGAAAGTTCATCAGCATGGTTGTAGATTTATGCAACTTACATACAATAACCAATCTCTTCTTGCTACAGGATGTTATGAAAAAAATGATTCTGGTGTCACAAATTTTGGAAGACAAGCAATTAAAGAGATGAATAGAGTGGGAATAGTTGTGGACATGTCCCATTCAGCAGAGAAAAGTACATTGGATGCAATAGAAATAAGTGAAAAACCAATTGCAATTACCCATGCTAATCCTTCTTTTTGGCATGAGGCTTTAAGAAATAAATCAGATTTTTTATTAAAAAAACTTTCAGATAGTGGAGGCATCTTAGGTCTATCATTATATTCTCATCATTTAAAAGATGGAACGAATTGTAAATTAGAAAATTTCTGCGAAATGGTTGCTAAAACTGCAGAAATAATGGATGTAAAAAATATTGGTATCGGGTCAGACTTATGTTTGAACCAACCTGACAGTGTTGTTGAATGGATGAGAAACGGAACTTGGTCTAAAAGTACAAATTACGGAGAGGGAAGTAAAAAAAAACCTGGATTTCCAAAGCAACCCGAGTGGTTTCTGGACGCTAGAGGGTTTAATAATTTAGAAACAGGATTGAAAAAAGTTGGTTTTAATAAGCAGGAAGTAGAAGGAATTTTAGGAAATAATTGGTTTAATTTTTATAAAGGAATTAACTAATGGAAATAAGATTAAGAGATCCAAAAATTTTGATGAAACTGTCTAAATTAGGATCTTTTCATCAATCAAAATTATCATTTTTGAGATCTTTTTTAAATGAATTTAAAGATTGGAGATATAGTCGTGATTTGTTCCAGCTTAATGACAAAGGACATGGTAGAGCAGTTTATTCTTTTACAAAAAATAAAAGAACATATTCTCTTATTTGTTTTGCTAATGAAATTAAAGATGACGAAAGATCAGATAGAGTAATAGCTACAAAGTGGGATGCTGCTTTTACCCTGTATGATGGAATTCCTTCAAAAGAGGATATTGATAGACTTAACGATAATGTCCCAAAACAAGAGGTAGGAAGGCTGACATACAAAGAATTAACCTTATCAAGAGCTAACAAATCAGTAAGGGTTTTTGACCATGTGGTTGAAAGTCTATCAAATGGAAAGCAACCCAATAAAGAAATTTTATCTAAAGTTGGTTATTTATATAGAACAACAGCAGTTTATGGATCTGGAAAATTTGGTTTAGCGGACAGGTTTAGAATTAAAAATAGGGAGGAAATCAGAGGACCTTTTAGATTAGAAATGATGTTAGTTTATCTCGTTAGACAATTTACATTTGATCAGGTCAATCA
>CACKUZ010000034.1 GCA_902603475.1 uncultured Pelagibacteraceae bacterium | reverse complement strand
TTTTGGTTTCTCCAGGATAGCCAATAATGAAATCACTTGAAAATTCTATCTCTTTATTAATTTTTTTTAGTTTTTCATAAACTTTTATGTAATCTTCTACTTTATGTTTTCTATTCATTAATTCTAGTATTTTGTCGGAGCCACTTTGAATTGGCAAATGAACTAATGGCATTAATTTTTTACAAGAAGAATAGCATTCAATTAAATCTTCACTCATATCTCTTGGGTGCGAAGTTGTATATCTTATTCTTTCTAATTCTGAATATTGATTTAAATGATATATTAAATTTGAAATTCTAAATTCTTTAGAATTTTCTCTATAAGAATAGGCATTAACATTCTGTCCAAGTAATGTTATTTCTTTTGCACCATTTTTAATTAACTGCTCTGCTTCATTTATAATTTTATTATATGGTCTAGAGTACTCTGGTCCTCTTGTGTATGGAACAACACAGAAATGACAAAATTTATCACAACCTTCTTGAATAGTTAAGAAAGCAGAGATTTTATTATTACTGTTTGAGATTTTGTCAAAATATCCAAATTTTGATATCGTATCAAATTCTGTTTCTTCCTGTTTTTTATTTAATTCGTGTTTTTTTAATAAACCATTTATTTTATGATAAGCTTGGGGGCCGATCACAATATCTATATAGGGTTCTCTTTTTAACATTTCATCATTTTCTGCTTGAGCCACACATCCAGCTACAATCATAATTGGTTTTTTTTTATCTCTGTATAATTTTTTTATTCTTCCTATTTCATGATACACTTTTTCTTTTGCTTTATCCCTGATGTGACAAGTATTTAAAATATAACATTCTGCATTTGCTTGATCCTCGGTCTTTACAAAACCTAAGTTACTAATATTGTCGTGAATTCTATTGGAGTCATATTCATTCATTTGACAACCAAACGTTTTAATAAATACTTTTTTATTTTTCATAAAATCAATTAAAAAATTCAACTTTAGCATTAAATGAAACTGATCTTCTTTCTTCATCTGTTCCTGAAAATGGGTATACAGTATGCATTAAATAATTTGGAAATAAGTAAAAATCTCCTAATTCAGGCTTCACCAAATAAGTAGATTTTGAAAATAAGTTTGGAGATCCTGATATTAATTGCAATTTCCCATTTTCATTAGTTTTTTTGTCAGGTTGTGATGTATTGCCTAAATGTGATGGAACTTTTAAGTAACCAACTCCTGATATATCTCCACTGTGCCAATGTACTGGATTATAATCATTTTTAAATTGTCTAACTACCCAAGACTTAATTAATTGAAAATTTTTTATTTCTTTTTTTAATTCTTCTTGTGCCCAACTGGAAACATTGGAAGCTAAAAATTCAGCCCATTTAATTTTTTTCATAAATTCCACTTCCATCAAAAACTCTTGCTGAACCTTTCCTATAAGTTTATCTCCTTCATCTAATCTTTTAATCTTTTGATCATCTTTAATGACTAAATCAACATACTGATTTATTTCTTTAATCATCTCATTTGGCATTTTTATTTTTACAATTGATGGGCCAAAAGGTTTTAAGACTTCAAAATTATCCATTTATTTTTTTTTTATGCCATAAAGTTCAAGTTTATGATCAACTAACTTATATCCATACTTCTCAGCTACCTTTTTTTGTAATTTCTCAATCTCCTCATCTACAAATTCAATAATTTCACCTGATTTAATATCTATAAGATGATCATGATGGCTTTCAACTAATGCTTCATATCTTGCTTTTCCACCTTTGAAGTCATGTTTAGTAAGTATACCTGACTCTTCAAAAAGCTTGACTGTTCTATAGACTGTAGCGATACTTATTTTAGAGTCTAATTTAGATACTCTCTGATATAATTCATCTACATCTGGGTGATCAGACTCACCATAAACTTCTTTTGACTCTGATAGAACTTTTGCAATTATTTTTCTTTGATCAGTAAGTTTTACTCCTTTTTTTATGCAAATTTGCTCAATGGTTTCAGACATACTTTATTTTAACTCGAATATATGGGTTTTATCAAACTTTTATTTTTATCTAATTTTATTAAATTTTTGTAATTTTTATTTATTAAATCTTTTGAATAAAAACCAACTAAGATAGCTTTATTTGCAAGAGATATAGCCTTAGCTATCGATAAAGAAATTCTAAGACTAGTAAATTTACCAGGTCCTAAATTAACATAAATTTTAGCTATATTACTTATTTTCAATTTTTTTTTATTAAGTAAATCTAATAGTAGTTTCATAAATTTATCGAAGTTTTCTCTACTGTTTATATGTCTGCTGGTATATGATTGTTTATCAGCAATGATCACAAAAACAATTTTTTCATTAGCCGCATCTATAATTAAATTTATCATTTTTTACTTATTTTTTTTAAATGCTTATGCTGACACTGTAAACAAAAAATATGAACCTGACGAAAAGGGTATTTTAGCTTTAATGTATCACAGATTTGAAGAAAATAAGTACCCTTCAACAAATATAAAAATTGATATATTTCAGAAACATTTGAATATTATAAAAGAAAATAATTTTTCTTTTTTGAGCCCAAACAACTTTGAATTAGAATTTAGTAAAGTAACTAAAGAGAAAAAAATTTTACTTACTATAGATGACGCATTTTCTTCTTTTTATTTAAATGCATGGCCAATTCTCAAAAAAAACAGAATTCCATTCATTTTATTCGTTTCAACTGACTCCGTAGGCAAAAATGGTTATATGAGTTGGAATGAAATTAAAGAGATATCAAAAGAAGATTTTGTATTTATAGGAAATCACTCTCACTCTCATGAGTACTTAGTAAAATATGAGTTTGAAGAATTTAAAAAGGATATTATTAAATCAATTAAAATATTTAAAGAAAATCTTGGATATAATTCTAAGTTTTTTTCGTATCCATTTGGAGAATATAATTTAGAACAAAAAAAATATATCGCTAAGAATTTTGACTATGCTTTTGGCCAGCATTCAGGAGTTATAGATTTAAATAAAGATAAATATGAGTTGCCTAGATTTCCCATAAATGAAAAATATGGAGATTTAGAAAGATTTAGATTTTTGATAAATCTTCTTCCAATTCAATATAAATTCATAATTCCGGAGGAAAAGTTTTTATCAGATCTTAATAATCCACCGATACTTTCAATAGAATTTTTTAATGATCAACCTAACATAGATAAAATAAATTGCTTTTCTAATGAAGGTGGGCAGTGGAAAGACTCTAAATTAAACTATAAGAATAATAGAATTGAAGTTATTTTTAAAGAAAAATTTTTACCAAGAAGAGGGAGAATTAATTGTTCAATGCAAGATAAAGATGGATGGAGATGGTTTGGAACTCAGTTTACTTTAAATTAAGTTTTTCATTTTTAAACTTGTTGGTAAAATATCTACATCATCAAAATCAGTTAAAGAATTCTGATTAATGATTTTTTTAAGAATTTCCGTATATTGTTTTCCAGTTTCTGCATATTTTTCAAGGAAGTTAACTAGTTTTAAACTATCCAATTTTTTTTCATTGTCTCTTTGAATTGCTCGTTCAATTCTAAATTCTTTATAACTAGAATGTGTATTCAAATTTCTTTGATAGGCTCTCACTGAAGCTTTCAAAATTTTAAACTTCGCAACTTTATGTTTTTTATCTTTTTCAACTTCTAAAGGCTTAATACCTTCACCAGACCAGGTCCATTGTCCAAATAATGCATTCCCTTCTTGAGCAAATCTTGAACTTCCCCAGCCTGTTTCTTTAGCTGCTTGTGCTATTGCAAGTGAAACTGGAATTTCATCCATTCTTATTTTAAGTTTTGTTAAGTCATTATTTTTTATACCATACTGTTTAAATTTTAGTTCAAGCCATGCTTTATCTCGTGATGAAGTATTATTTTTATTTAAAATTTCAAAAAGTTTTTTTCTATCGAATCTTATTTTAAGATTTTCCTCAATAATCAATGGTAATACAATTTTAATAAATAGTTTTTTTCTTTTTTTGGGGCTTTCAATATTTTTAAGTTCTTTGGGAAGTTTTGTTAATTGGTTTCCTGCATTAACTAGTTTAGTTTTTTTAACAGTTTCAAGATTATATCCATTATCTTTAAATAGTTCCTCTATTGTTGAAGCACTTAGTCTTTGAGGGTCTTCATCATCTTCATCCTTTCCAAAAACATCTATATCATCAAAAATATTCCAAGAAAATCTATCTTTAATTGACTCTTTTATTATTTTATTTTTTTTATTCTGCTTATCTAGTATTTCATCAAAACTTTGTTTTGAAGAATTTAAAACAACTTGATTTGATTTTAAATTATTTTTTAAAAATTTGAGTGAGTTTGGTAAAACTGAAAATACAAATATAATAACTAAACTTGTTAATAATGTTTTAAAAAAATTGAGATTGCCATTAGCTTTTTCTTTTTTTAATTTTTTTTTTATCATATTTTTATTGATTGTTTATAATTGATAGTAAAGGTATTAAACAGCTAAAACTTCTTTTACTTCTGGAATATAATGACAAAGAAGGTTCTGAACACCTTGTTTTAAGGTTAAAGTTGAAGATGGACAACCTGAGCAGCTACCTTTTAAAATAACTGTAACTTTACCATCTTTAAATTCTTTAAATGTTATGTCTCCTCCATCCCTAGCTACAGCTGGTCTAATTTTAGTTTCTAATATTTTAATTATTTTGTTTTCGATTTCGCCATATTCTTTATGAACATCAAATTCTGCATTTTTATTAATGATAAATTTATTACCCTCATCATAGTGTTCATTAAGATATGCAATCACTAAATGCTTTATATTTTCCCATTTTTCATCTTGAATTTTATTGATTGATAAAAAATCACTACTCAAAAATATTCCTGTGACACCATTTATTGATAAAATATTTTTTAGTATAGGGATTTCTGTTTGATCCTTATTTAAGAATTCATAAGGTCCATCATTTGATACCCCTTTTCCAGGGAGAAATTTAAGAGAATTTGGATTTGGTGTTTCTTGTGTTTGTATAAACATATTATTTATATAACTATAAATTCTTAAATTTAAAGAATTTTAAAAACCTATTATTTTCTTCATTTCTTTAATCTTTTTTTCTGCTATTTCCTCAGCTCTTCGCGCTCCTTGTATAAGAATTTTATCAAGAAATTGTTTATCATTCATTAATTTTTTTATTTCATCAGAGATCGGAGAAATTTTATCTGATAAAATTTCAGCTAACTGACTTTTTAGATCTGAAAAATTTTTACCTCCGAATTCACCTAAAGTTTTATCTAAAGTTTGATTTGATATACTAGAATAAATTCCAAGAAGATTTTCAGCTTCAGGTCTATCTTTTAATTTTTCTTGTTCACTAGAAATTGGAAAAGAATCAGTTTTTGCTTTTTTAATTTTATTTATAATTTCATCTTTGGT
>CACKUZ010000033.1 GCA_902603475.1 uncultured Pelagibacteraceae bacterium | reverse complement strand
TTACAAAATAAATCAGTCAAAAACCAAGATATCCAAACCAAAAGTTAAATCAAATATCTCAAAAAAAAAATTTCTTAGCAATGTTTCAAAAGCTAAAAATTACATTAAAATGGGAGATATTTTTCAAGTTGTTCTTAGTCAAAGGTTCGAAACTGCTCTTAATAAAGAGCCAATAGATATTTATAAAAAATTAAGAATTACTAACCCTTCCCCTTTCATGTATTTTTTTAACTTTGAAGATTTCCAAATTATAGGTGCGAGTCCTGAGATACTTGTGAGACTTAGAGATAATAAGATAACTATTAGACCTATAGCTGGTACAAGACCTAGAGGCAAAAATAAAAAAGAAGATAATTTTTATGAAAAGGATCTTTTAAAAGATAAAAAAGAGCTTTCTGAACATTTAATGCTTCTTGATCTTGGAAGAAATGATACTGGAAAAGTTTCTAAAATTAACTCTGTTAAAGTAACCGAAAGTTTTAAGATAGAGAGATATTCACATGTAATGCATATAGTCTCCAATGTTGAAGGTGTATTTAATAAAAAATTTGGCAAATTTGACACATTATTAGCTGGTTTTCCTGCTGGAACAGTATCAGGTGCTCCTAAAATAAGAGCTATGGAAATTATTGATGAATTAGAGACAACGAGACGAAAAGTTTATGCTGGTGGTATTGGTTATTTTTCTGCAAATGGTGATTTTGATACTTGTATTGCACTTAGAACGGCAATTTCAAAAGATAAAAAATTTTATGTACAATCTGGAGCAGGAATTGTTGCTGATAGTAAACCAATTAATGAATTTAAAGAAACAGTAAATAAAGCAAAAGCTTTAATTAAGGCTTTGGAGTAAAAGATGAAAATAATTTTAATTGATAATTACGATAGTTTCACATTCAATTTATATCACTATCTTTCGTCCTTTTCTAAAGTAACTGTTTATAGAAATGATAAAGTAGATCATCATTCTATTTTAAAAAAAGGGTATAATAAAATTGTAATATCTCCAGGTCCTGGAAACCCCAATCAATCTGGAAACTGTTTAAAGATAGTAAAAAATTTATATAAAAAAATGCCAATACTTGGTGTTTGCTTAGGTCATCAAATTATTGGTCAAGTATTTGGTTCAAAGATAATTCAAGCTAAAAAACTTGTACATGGAAAAACAAGTAATATTATAAATAAGAAAATTGGTATTTTAAAAAATTTACCAAAAAACTTCTTAGCTACCAGATATCATAGTTTAGTAATTGATAGAAAATCCTTATCTAAAGATTTAAAAATTACATCTACTACATCTGATGGGACAATAATGGGTGTTATGCATAAAGAATACAAAATCCACGGAGTACAATTTCATCCTGAAAGTATCAAAACAAAATATGGTTTAAAAATTTTAGAGAACTTTGTAAAAGAGTAAAAATGGATCATTTTTTAGAAAAGCTAAGAAACAAAATAAATTTAAATTTTGATGAGAGTAAAAATGCATTTAAGATTTTAATGAATGGTGAGGCAAGTGATCAACAAATTTATGATTTTTTAACTTTATTGTCAGATAAAGGTGAGGTTTCAGATGAAATAGCTGGAGGTGTATATATATTGAGAGATAAGTCAAAAAGAGTGAAAGCTGAAAATTGCATTGACACTTGTGGTACTGGTGGAGATGGAAAAGATACTCTAAATATTTCAACAGCATCAGCGCTTTTATTAGCAAGCATGGGTGTAAAAGTTGCAAAGCATGGAAATAAAGCAGTTTCATCAAAATGTGGGTCAGCTGACGTTCTTGAAGCCTTAAATATAAATATCAACTTAAAACCAAATCAAATCGAGGAGCAGATTAGAAATAACAATTTTGGCTTCATGTTCGCTCCAAATTACCACTCAGCAATGAAATATGTTGGTCCAACAAGAAAAAAAATAGGAAAAAGGACTATTTTTAATATGATAGGTCCATTAAGCAGCCCAGCACTTGTTGAAAGGCAGGTAATTGGTGTTTTTGATAATAAACTTCTAAAAGTTTTTGCAAATGCACTAAAAAATCTAAATTTAAAATTTGCATGGATTGTAAATAGTGAGGATGGTCTAGATGAAATATCACCTTACGCTAAAACTAACGTTGTGCAACTGAAGAACAATAAAATATCTGAGTTTATAATTGATCCAAATGAGTTAAATGTTAATCCTGATAAATTTGAAAATTTAGTAGGAGATGATGCTAAATTTAATTCTGATAAAATTTTAAATATTTTTCAAGGAGAAGATAATGATTTTTCAAAAGCAGTATGTCTGAATGCTTCAGCAGGATTAATAGTTTCTGAAAAATATGATAATTTTAAAATTGCTTATAATTATACCAGAGGATTTATTAAATCTGGAGCTGCATTCAAATATATAAAAAATATACAGAATGTCTGAAAATATTCTCCAAAAAATAATTGATCAAAAAAAGATTAAAATTGAAAAATTAAAACGTGAAATTGATATTAATAGTTTGTTGCACACAATTTATAAAAAAGACGTTTTTTTTGATTTCAAGAAGAAAATACAAGCCAATAACTTAGAAAATAAGATATCCTTAATTGCTGAAATAAAAAAAGCTAGTCCATCTGCAGGTATTTTGATAGATGACTACGACCCAGTAAAAATTGCAAATATATATAATTCTAATAACGTTACTTGTTTGTCTGTATTAACTGAGGAAGATTTTTTTCTTGGAAATTTATCTCATATTTCTGAAATTAAAAAAAAAATTAAATTACCCATTCTTTGTAAAGACTTTTTTGTTGACAAATTTCAAGTGCCTTTAGCCAAAAGTTATGGCGCTGATGCAGTCCTGATTATATTAGCCGGTGTTTCTGAAAAAACTGCTGATGAAATTTACGAGGAAGCTTTAAAGCATGACATGAGTGTAATTGTTGAAGTCCATACTGTTGAGGAGGCAAAAAAAACAATAAAATATCCTGATGCTTTAATTGGTATAAATAACCGTAACCTAAAAACTCTTAAAACTGAGATAAATACAACTTATAATATATATAATGTTGTTTCAAATCACTCTTCCCCTCTGATTTCTGAGAGTGGTCTAAAGACAAAAGATGAATTGCTAGATATAAAAAACAGGACCTCAATCAGCAGTTTTTTAATTGGTGAATCACTTTTAAAAAATTTAGAAAATAATAATATTTTTTCTCTTTTATAGAAATTTTCATCGATTTTTCTTGCTTTTTAGCTGTTGTATAAATTGGGGAACTTTTATAGAACATCAATGTACTTAATTTGTTCTATGTTAACTAAAAAACAAAAAAACCTGCTTCTCTTTATCAACAAAAAGTTGAGATCTACAGGTGTGTCCCCTTCATACGAGGAAATGAAAGAATCGTTAAATCTAAAATCAAAATCTGGCATTCACAGACTAATTAGTGCATTAGAAGAAAGAGGTTTTATTAAAAGATTAGCCCACAAAGCGAGAGCATTGGAAGTAATTAAGTTACCTGAAACTGCATCTGCAAACGATATTTATAACAGTTTTTCTCCAAGCATTATCAAGGGAGGATTAGATGTGGAAAATTTAAATAATTCTAACGATACAGAAATCCCTGTTCTTGGAAAAATTGCTGCAGGAACTCCAGTTGAAGCTATACAGAATGAAGTTTCAAGAATTCCACTTCCAGCAAATATTGAAAAAGATGGAGAATTTTTTGGTTTAAAGGTCCAAGGGGACTCTATGATTGAAGCTGGAATCAATGATGGTGATACTGTTATTGTCAAAAAAGCAGATACTGCAGATAATGGAAAAATTGTAGTAGCTTTAATAGATGATCATGAGGCTATGTTGAAAAGAATTAGAAGAAAAGGTAAAACTGTAGCATTAGAAAGTGCAAATAGGAATTACGAAACAAAAATTTTTGGCCCAAATAGAGTGAAAGTTCAAGGAATACTTGTATCTTTATATAGAAACTTTCAGTAAAATAGTCTAAATAAATTTCATGAAAAAAGTAGCAACTAGATTTGCTCCTTCTCCTACTGGTCCTCTTCACATTGGTGGGGTAAGAACAGCTCTATTTAATTGGTTATATTCAAAAAATAAATCAGGTAAATTTTATTTAAGGATAGAAGATACTGATAAAGAAAGATCTAAAGAAGAGCATAAAACTCAAATAATTAACTCTTTAAAGTGGATGGGAATTAAACATGATGGTGAAGAGTATATACAATCAAAAATGATTGGTAAACACGTGGATATTGCTAAAAGATTATTAGAAAATGGAAGTGCATATAAATGCTATTGTACTACAGAGGAAATAGAAGAACAAAAGAAAAGAGCAAAACAAAAAAAAATTCCTTATGTGTATAATCGAAAATGGCGAGATATTTCTGAAGATCAAGCACCAAAGGATATAAAACCAGTTATAAGATTTAAAAGCAAAATAGAAGGCACTTCTCTACTCAAAGACTTAGTACAAGGAAACGTGGAGATTGAAAATAATACTATTGAAGATTTTGTTATTTTAAGAAATGATGAAACACCAACATATAATTTATCTGCAACAGTAGATGATCATAATATGGAAATGACTCATATTATTAGAGGAGATGATCATAAAATTAATACTTTTAAACAAATACAAATATATGAAGCACTAGGATGGGATATTCCACAATTTGCTCACATACCTCTTATTCATACAATAGATGGGAAGAAACTCTCAAAAAGAGACAATGCCTCAACATTAGAAGATTACTCAAGAATTGGCATTTTACCTGAATCACTTAGAAATTATCTTCTAAGGCTAGGGTGGTCTTATAAAGATAAGGAAATTTTTAACTTAGATGAAAGTATAAAATTTTTTAATCTAGAAGGAATAGGTAAATCACCTTCAAAACTTGATATGAGCAGAATTCTTTCCATGAATGAATATTACATTAAAAATACTGAAGAAAAAATTTTGTTCAAAAAGTTAAAAGAATATTGTGATATGTATAAAGATAAAATTAAAGAAGAAAAAGAAAATACAATTAAGAGCTCCTTAAAATTTTTAAAAAATAAAGCTAAAACACTTGAGGATATATTTAATAATTCTAAATACATATTAAATGATAAAGTTATTTTTAATGATAAAGATAAAGAACTGTTAAACGACGAAGCAAAAAAAATAATACAATTATTTAAAGAGAAGATTTCAGAATTAAAAGTTTTTGATAGAGATAATTTAGAACAAATTGTAAATGAGTTAATAAAATTAAATAATACAAATTTCAAAAGCGTTGGGCAGCCATTACGAATAATGTTAACTGGATCTAAATTTGGTCCAGGAATATACGATATAATAATATCTCTTGGAAAAAACGAGGTAATAAAAAGATTAGGAAATATAGGATAAGATAATGTTTGATGCTTCTTTAGATGAAGAACTAGGAGAAGCCAAAGTTACAAGAGTTTTTTTTATTTCTTCTTTTTGTTTTGATATTAAATCAGGTTTTTTTAGAAAATAGTAAACACTCTTAAATATTTCATCAGCGTTACATTCTGATTGTATCAACTCTGGAATAACTTCTCTGTTATTAATGATATTAATCATATTAGCAAATTTTATATTTAGTAAAAATTTTGCTAAATAAAAATTTATAAAATTCATCTTATAAATAATTATTGATGGAACATTCATTTTACATACTTCCAGAGAAACAGTTCCAGATTTTACTACCGCAAAAATTGATTTCTTTAAAACTGCACTTTTTATTTTATCATCATTAATAATTTCTAGATTTTTTATAGATTCTTTTAGGATATAATTCGATATAAGTTTTTTATTTTTATCCGTTGCATGAAATATAAAATTATAATTGGGATCCTTGATATTCATTTTTTTTATAAAATTAATTAGAATTGGCATGTGATGATTGATTTCTGAAGTTCTACTTCCAGGAAAAATTGATATAATATTTTTTTTATCTAAAAATTGATCTATTTGGATATTTTCATTAACTTTTTTATCCAACAAAGGGTGGCCCACAAATGTACTAGTTAATTTTTCTTTATCAAAATACTCTTTTTCAAACTTAAAAAGCAACAAAATATGGTCTAAAAATTCTTTCATTTTCTTAACTCTACCTTGTCTCCATGCCCAAACTTTAGGAGCAATAAAATGAATTATTTTTATTTTTGGATTTTTTTTTTTAACAAGCTTTGCAACTCTTAGTGTAAAATCTGGACTATCAACACTAAATAAAATATCTGGGTTAAATTTCAAGACTTCATTTACTGTGTCTTTTATTTTACGTTTTATTTTAAAAAAATTTAATAATATATCGGTAAAAGCTATAAAGGTTATATCTTTTTGGTCAAAGATTGACTTTATACCTAATTTTTCTAAGTTAGTTCCACCAACACTTAAAAATTCTAAATCGGCTCTTTTTGTTTTTATTTGTGATATTACTTCTGAAGCTAACTTATCCCCAGAAGGTTCACCTGTAAGGACAAAAATTTTTTTCATATCGTAATGAGAAAAAGTTTATTTTGATTTGCATATTTAATACAAACCTCTTTATTTAATATAATATTTTGATTTGATTTAACAACAATTCCTTTCACACCAACATTATTACAATCTTTAAATGTATCAATTCCAATTGTGGGTAAGTCTACCCTTAAATCTTGTTTTGCTTTAGGTAGTTTTATTAAAATACCTTTTTTTATTTTGGATTTTGATATAGAATTAATCATATCTTTTGTGCCTTTTCTTGTTTCTTTAGAAATAACCTTATTGTCTCTTATAATTACTGCTTGTGTATGATTGAACGAATTTATTTTTTTTAGTATTTTAATTCCTGTA
>CACKUZ010000032.1 GCA_902603475.1 uncultured Pelagibacteraceae bacterium | reverse complement strand
TAAATAACTTAAAATGATGGATTAAAGCCTCCATAGACTGTTTAAGTTCCTTTTTTGGTGGAGGAGAAATCTTTCCATCTTCTGTTTTAATTGGTCCTTTTGGAATATTTGTTAAACACTGTTTAATAATTTTTACACTTTCTCTCATTTCTTCAATTCTGCAAAGATATCTGTCATAACAATCTCCATTTTTTCCAACAGGAATTTTAAATTCTAAATCGTCATAACAATCATAAGGTTGGCTTCTTCTTAAATCCCAAGCTACACCAGAGCCTCTTAACATTACTCCTGAAAAAGAATAATCTAGTGCATCTTGTTTGGATACAATTCCTATATCTACATTTCTCTGTTTAAATATTCTGTTATCGGTAAGTAAAGTTTCTAAATCATCAATAATTTTTGGGAATTTTTCGCAAAATTCACCTATATCACTATCAAGTCCACTAGGAAGATCTTTATGTACTCCACCAGCTCTAAAATAATTAGCGTGCAACCTTGATCCAGACACCTTCTCATAAAATCCCATTAATTTTTCTCGCTCTTCAAATCCCCATAAAGTTGGTGTTAACGCTCCAACATCCATTGCTTGGGTAGTTACATTCAATATGTGACTTAATATTCGACCTATTTCACAGAAAATTACCCTTATATATTTCGCTCTAGAAGGAACCTCGATTTTAAGAATTTTTTCTATAGCTAAAGCAAATGCATGTTCTTGATTCATCGGAGCTACATAATCAAGACGATCAAAATAAGGAACTGCTTGGATATAAGTTTTATTTTCTATTAACTTCTCAGTACCTCGGTGCAATAATCCTATATGAGGATCAGCTTTTTCAACAACTTCTCCATCTAATTGAAGTATTAATCTTAAAACTCCATGTGCCGCAGGATGTTGTGGTCCAAAATTTAAATTTAGTGTTTTTTTTTCTTTTGCCATTAGCTTTTTTTAATTTCTTTAACGTATTTAGTTCCTTCCCAAGGACTCTCATAGTCGAAATTCCTGTAATTTTGTTCTAATTTCACAGGTTCATAAATCACCTTTTTTTGTTCTTCGCTATAACGAACCTCATTATGACCAGTAAGAGGAAAATCTTTTCTTAAAGGATGCCCCTCAAAACCATAATCAGTTAAAATTCTTCTTAAATCAGGATGATTTTTAAAATTTAACCCGTACATATCAAACACTTCTCTCTCCATCCAATTCGCTGAGGGGAATATTGAAGTCAATGAGGAAATTACTTGTGTTTCTTTTATTGAATAATCAATAATAATTCTTTTATTGAATTCATGACTTAATAGTAAATAAACCATCTTAAATCTATTCTCGTTGTCTGGGTAATCTACAGCTGTAATTTCGATTAATTGCCTAAATTTAGTTTCTCCATTTGTCTTCAAGAAAGAAATAACATCAACTAATTCATCATGATCTATGTTTATATAAATGCTGTTATGCTTTATTAATGAATTATTTATTTTAGATGTTAATTCGGAGTTAATAAACTTTTCCAAGTCCTCAAGATTTTTCATTATTATCTCTCTAAAGAACCTTTGTTTCTAATTTTTTTCTGTAATTGTAAAATCCCATAAAGTAATGCTTCAGCTGAAGGAGGGCATCCAGGAACATATACATCAACCGGTACCACTCTATCGCATCCTCTAACTACAGAATATGAATAATGATAATATCCTCCACCATTTGCACAGCTTCCCATAGATATTACATACCTAGGTTCAGGCATCTGGTCGTATACTTTTCTTAATGCAGGAGCCATTTTATTTGTTAGTGTGCCTGCCACTATCATTACGTCTGATTGACGTGGTGATGCTCTTGGTGCTGCACCAAATCTTTCAAGATCATATCTCGGCATAGATGTTTGCATCATTTCAACAGCACAACATGCCAATCCAAATGTCATCCAATGCAATGAACCAGTTCTTGCCCAATTAACAAGATTGTCTAGTGATGTTGTTATGAAACCATTATCACTAAAGTCTTGAGCTAACTGTTTAAACTCTTCAGGAATATCTTTTTTTCTATCTTGTAAATTCATTTTATTCCCAGTCTAAAGCTCCTTTTTTCCACTCGTAAATAAATCCAACAGTTAAAATAAATAAAAATAACATCATAGAGCAGAAACCATATAAACCAATTTCACCGAGTGAGATCGCCCACGGGAATAAAAATGCAATTTCTAAGTCAAAAATTATAAATAATATTGCAACCAAATAGAACCTGACATCAAATTCCATTCTTGAGTCATTAAAAGGTTCAAACCCACATTCATAAGCTGAAAGTTTCTCAGGATCAGGTCTGCTTGGAGCAGCAATATAATTAATTGCTACAAAAGCAAGACTTAAGCCTAAAGCTATAATCAAGAATAATATTATCGGCAAATAATCTTTTAAAAAATCCGCAAGCATTTGATTCCTATGTAACAACTATTATATCAACTAAAAGTGAAGATATGTCACATTTTTATGCCTAGTTTTACTCAAATAATGGCGGGAGTGAAGGGACTCGAACCCTCGGCCCCCTGCGTGACAGGCAGGTGCTCTAACCAACTGAGCTACACCCCCACAGGTGTAAATGGTGGGTAGTAAAGGACTCGAACCTTTGACCCCCTCGGTGTAAACGAGATGCTCTACCAACTGAGCTAACCACCCAAAATCTTGGTACTATTACATCAACGGATTAATAAAGTAAATTGTTTATTACTGAATACTAGCTTGAGATTTATCGTCCTTTTTGCCTTCAGATATTTTGTCAACTTCAGTCCATTCAATAGGTTTTAGCTCTTTTGTAAGGGCAATTTTAAGCACTTCATCTGCTGTTTCTACTGGAATAATTTTAACGTCCTCTCTTACCTTTTTTGGAATATCTGCTAAGTCTTTTTCGTTTTCTTTGGGTATCAATACTTTTTTAACCCCTGCTCTGTGAGCTGCTAATAATTTTTCCTTTAAGCCTCCAATTTGTAAAACTTGTCCAGTAATTGTTACCTCACCCGTCATAGCAATCTCTCTATTAACAGGAATGTTTGTGATTGAAGATACTATGGATGTTACCATTGCTATACCAGCTGATGGTCCATCTTTAGGTGTGGCACCTTCAGGAACATGGATATGAAAATCTTTTTTTTCAAAAAAAGGTGGAATTATACCATATTCTAAACTTTTAGATCTGACATATGATTTTGCAGCCTTAACTGACTCTTGCATAACATCGCCAAGCTTTCCTGTAATTTGCATTCTACCTTTGCCTGGCATATTGACAGTCTCGATTTTGAGAATTTCTCCACCTACTTCGGTCCATGCTAGACCGATTACTATTCCAGTTTTATCTTTGTCCTCAACCTCACCATATTTAAATTTTTTAATTCCTAAAAAGTCTGGAATATTTTTGTCGTTTACGTGTACCTTTTCAACTTCACCACTTACTACTTTCTTAACAACTTTTCTTGTTACTTTAGAGATTTCTCTTTCTAAATTTCTAACACCAGACTCCCTTGTATAACTTCTAATTATCTCTTTTATTGTTCCATCCTCTAAATTTAGCTCACCTTCTTTGACACCATTTTCTTTTACTTGTTTAGGTAACAAATACTTGTTTGCAATATTTATCTTTTCATCTTCTGTATATCCAGGTATTCTTATAACTTCCATTCTGTCAAGAAGCGGTGGTAAAATATTTAAAGTATTTGCTGTTGTTACAAACATTACATCAGATAAATCATAATCAACTTCTAAATAGTGATCATTAAAAGCTGTATTTTGCTCAGGGTCTAATGCTTCTAGCAAAGCTGATGATGGATCTCCTCTATAAT
Organism: uncultured Pelagibacteraceae bacterium; assembly: GCA_902603475.1. Taxonomy (GTDB): domain Bacteria; phylum Pseudomonadota; class Alphaproteobacteria; order Pelagibacterales; family Pelagibacteraceae; genus Pelagibacter. The sequence continues at coordinate 3,220 of CACKUZ010000032.1, read as the reverse complement.
CATTTCCAATTTTATCTACTTCATCTAATAAAAATAAAGGATTTTTTGTTCCAGCTTTCTTCATCATTTGAATTATTTTTCCTGGTAAGGATCCAATGTATGTTCTTCTATGGCCTCTTATTTCAGCTTCATCTCTAACACCTCCTAGTGACATTCTAATAAACTGTCTATTAGTAGCTTTAGCTATAGATTTTCCAAGTGATGTTTTTCCAACTCCTGGAGGTCCAACTAAACATAAGATTGGTCCTTTGATTTTTTCCATCCTTTTTTGAACAGCTAGAAACTCAATAATTCTCTCTTTAACTTTTTCTAAACCAAAATGATCTTCATCTAAAATTTTAAGGCCTTTATTTAAATCAATATCCACATCATCTTTTTTAAACCACGGAAGGTCAATCATCCAATCTAAATAATTTCTAACAACTGTTGCTTCTGCTGACATAGGACTCATATTTTTTAACTTTTTAAGCTCTGACATGCACTTCTTCTCAACTTCTTTTGGCATTTTAGCTTTTTGAATTGATTTTTTTAAATTAGTAGTTTCATCTTTTCCATCTTCAATTTCACCCAATTCTTTTTGAATTGCTTTTAGTTGTTCGTTTAAATAATACTCTCTTTGAGTTTTTTCCATTTGAGTTTTAACTCTACCTCTAATTCTTTTTTCTACTCCTATGATACTTGTTTCACTTTCCATCATTTTAATAGCAGCATTTAATCTTTTCTTAACATCCAATGTTTCGAAAATTTGTTGTTTTTCAGATATCGATGCATTGAGATTTGAAACAATATTGTCTACAATTTTAGACGGATCTTTTAATTGTTTGATATTGCTAATAGTCTCTGATGAAATTTTTTTATTTACAGATGTTAACTTTTCCAATCTTTTTACAGCTGTAATAGCTAGAGGTAATAGATCTTCATCTTTGTTTAAAACATCTTTTTGATGTTCATATGTACAAATAATAAATTTTTCATCATCCTTAAAATCAATGATTTTTACTCTTCTTATTCCTTCAACCAAAACCTTAACTGTGCCGTCTGGAAGTTTTAAAAGTTGCAATATATTACTTTCACATCCATAAGAAAATACATCATTTTTTTTTGGATCATCAACTTCAGAATTTTTTTGCGTAACTAATATTATTTTTTTATCACTTTTCATAACCTCATTTAAGGCAGTAATAGATTTATCTCTTCCAACAAATAGTGGGATTACCATGCTTGGAAACACTACTATGTCTCTTAACGGCAATAAGGGCTGAGTTAATTTAACTTCCATAACCATAAATATGGATATTATATTTTATAATGCAATAGGAAACTTTTATTTATTAACTTTTATTAAGCCGCAGAGGTCTTTTCTGTTTTTGATTTGTTCTTAGTATGAACAATAATTGGCTGAGAGGTGCCCTTTGTTGCTCCACCATCAATAATAACTTCTTCTATGTCATCTTGGCCAGGAAGGTCAAACATAGTTTTAAGTAATAAATTTTCTAAAATTGATCTCAATCCTCTCGCCCCAGTTTTCTTACTTATTGCTTTGTTAGCTATATCTTTAACCGCCTGATCTTTAAATGTTAATTTTACACCTTCTAATCTAAATAATTCTTGGTACTGTTTAATTAAAGAATTTTTTGGCTCTTGTAAAATTTTTACTAAAGATTTTTCATCCAAGTCATCAAGTGTTGCTGTAATTGGCAACCTACCAATAAATTCTGGGATCAACCCATATCTTAATAAATCTTCAGGTTCTAGATTTTTCATCCATTCTCCAGTTTTTTTATCCTCTAAAGTTTTTACTTCTGCTCCAAATCCAATAGAAGAACCTTTGTCTCTCTGAGATATTATTTTATCAAGACCAGCAAAAGCCCCTCCACATATAAACAGTATATTGGTTGTGTCTACTTGTAGAAATTCTTGTTGAGGATGCTTTCTTCCTCCTTGAGGTGGAACGCTTGCCACTGTTCCCTCCATAATTTTTAATAAGGCTTGTTGAACACCTTCTCCAGATACATCCCTAGTTATAGATGGATTTTCCGATTTTCTACTTATCTTATCAACCTCATCGATATAAACGATTCCTCTTTGAGCTTTTTCCACATTATAATCTGCAGCTTGTAATAATTTCAGAATTATGTTCTCAACATCTTCACCAACATATCCTGCTTCAGTTAGTGTAGTTGCATCTGCCATAGTAAATGGTACATCAAGTATTCTAGCAAGAGTTTGAGCTAATAATGTTTTTCCACATCCAGTTGGTCCTACCAGCATAATATTAGATTTAGACAGTTCAACTGTTTTGCTTGTTTTATTCTCGTAGTTTAATCTTTTGTAATGATTATGAACTGCAACTGATAAAACTTTTTTTGCATGAGTTTGTCCAATTACATAATCATCAAGAACTTTACATATTTCTTTTGGCAAAGGTAAGCCATCTTGGTGTTTTACAAAATTATCTTTGCTTTCTTCTTTAATGATGTCCATGCAAAGTTCTACGCATTCATCACATATAAATACAGTTGGACCTGCAATTAGCTTTCTAACTTCGTGTTGGCTCTTGCCACAAAAGGAACAGTAAAGAATATTTTTATTGTTGCTCATAATTTATTATTCGAATCAATCTTTATACTTTAATACATATGATGCAATGTAATCAAGTATAGGTTGTGGACAAACTATATATTGTGACTTATTCTCTTTTTTCTACCACTTTATCTATAAGACCAAAACTTTTTGCATTATCAGGTGTCATAAAGTTATCTCTCTCTAAGGCTGATTTAATTTCATCAACTGATTTTAAAGTATGTTTTGAGTAAATTTCATTTAATCTTTTCTTTAAAGATAAAACTTCATTAGCATGAATTTCAATATCTGTAGCTTGTCCTTGAAAACCAGCAGAGGGTTGATGAACCATTATTCTTGAATTTGGCAATGAAAACCTTTTTCCTTTAGCCCCAGCTGCAAGTAAAAATGATCCCATGCTTGCTGCTTGACCTATGCACAAAGTACTTATTTCTGGTTTGATGTATTGCATTGTATCATAAATACCAAGTCCGGCTGTTACAAGTCCACCAGGACTATTTATATATAAAGAAATTTCTTTTTTAGGATCTTCAGACTCTAAAAATAATAGTTGCGCAGTAACTAGTGATGCAACTGCATCATTTATGGGACCAACGACGAATACAATTCTCTCTTTCAGGAGTCTTGAATAAATGTC
>CACKUZ010000031.1 GCA_902603475.1 uncultured Pelagibacteraceae bacterium | reverse complement strand
AATTTCTCTTTTAAAATTTGAACCTACAAATGCCAGTGTTAACAAAAGTGTCATTCCAAGACCTAAAGACATTATTGTAATTGGTGTGATACTTTTTGATTGAGTTATATTTTTGATTGCTATTTTTACTGAAATCTTAGAATTTTTATATTTTTTTAATAAATAAATAATTGTTACAGAAAGATAATAAAATATTAATAAACAAATAAAAAATGATACGAAATATGCAACACTATAAAATGGTATTGAAGACCTAATTGCAAAAAGACTAATTAATATTAGCAATAATACCATGCTAATTATTACTGATTTCACTGAATAATTAAATTGCAGACTTTGAAATACATTTCTAAATAAATTTGATGCTTTAACTTGATCTATAGAGTTAACAGTTGGTATAGAAAATATTATCATTACCAACATTCCAACTAAAAAAACTATAATTAAATTTATAATAGAAAAACTTGCTTCTATATTTAAACCCAAGCCATCTGAAATATATTTATCGACTATTGGAATTAAAAAAAAACTTAACCCATATGAAAATACGGTAATTAAGACTAATAAAATAGCTAATTGGAAATAATAGATTGTCTTTATATTTCCAGAAAATACACCTATTGCTTTTTGAACTGCAATTGATGAATTTTTTTGATTTATAAATGATAAAAGTGTATTCGCTATACCAATACCAGCAATTAACATAGCACTTATTGATACAAGTGATAAAAATTGTGAAAAATTATCAACAATCCGTCTAATGCCTCCTGCTGAATTTTCGGGGTATCTTAATCTAACTCTATTTTGATCTTTAAATAAGCTCTCTACTCTTTTAATGCCCTCTTTACTGTTAACAGATTTGTTAAATTTAACTTTATATTCATAATTTAAAAAACTACCGAGGGTATTTAAATCTAGTTTATCTAAGGTTTTTTTTCCTGTTAAGGCAAAATCACCAAATACAAATGCGCCGCCTATATCTGGTAAAACTTTAACTACACCAATAACTTTAAACTCTTTGTCTTGAACTTTTACAATGTCATTTATTTTTAAGTTTAAATTTTTAAAAATGTTTTCATTTACTAATATTGAACTTTCTATCTGATTTAATTTTTCTAAAGCATCATTGGGTTCATAAAGTGCTTTTCCATACAATGGATAAAATTGATCAACTGATTTTACTCTAGTAAATGAAGTTTTATTGATTTTTTTATTAACAGTTGAAATCATTGTGCTAAATTCAACCATTTGAGAGACTGTAGCAAATTTAGTAATTTTATCTATTTTAGTTTGATCACCTTCTCTATTGTTGTAGTCAATTTCTATATCACCCCCTAATAATAATTTTGCATTTTCATTAAGTTCATTTTCTAGACTATCTTCAATTGTCATTATAGAACTTAAAATAAAGAGACTTATAAAAAGAGTAATAATTATACTTGAGATCTTATTATAACTTCTTGTTAAATCTCTAAGAGCATATTTAAAATAAAGACCAAAATTTTGATTTTTACTCAATTTTACCATCCTTTATTTTAATAATTCTCTTAGAAAGATTTGCTAATTTATTATCGTGCGTAACCATAATTAAACTTGCATTTTCCTCTTTCACATAATCAAAAAGAATGTTTGAGATTAGCTCAGAATTTTCACTATCTAAATTTCCGGTAGGCTCATCTGCTAAAATTAATTCAGGCTTCATAACAATTGAACGTGCAATTGCTACTCTTTGCTGTTCTCCTCCAGATAATTGACTGGGTAAATTATTTAGCCTCTTTCCAAGGCCAAGTTTATCTAGGATTTCTTTTGCTTTATTAATCGGATCTTTAATTTTATTAATTTCTAATGCTAAACTCACATTTTCTATAGCTGTATAATTGGGTATTAAATAAAATGATTGAAAAACAATACCAATATCCTTTCGTCTTATCTCTGAAATCTCATCTTCCTTTAAACTTGAAATTTCAAAGTCTTTAAATTCAATTTTTCCTGAAGATGCTTTTTCCAAACCACCTATCAGCATTATTAAGCTTGTCTTTCCTGATCCACTTTCTCCTACTACGGATATTGTTTCCTTATAATCAACTTCAAAGCTTACATCTTGTAAAACATTTATAAGATTGTTATCAGTATTATAGTTTAAGTTCACATCTGTTAGTTTAAGAAGTTTAGTCATGTTTAAAAAATGTATTATTAAAATAATTATATTATGTCTAGTTGCATTTGGGGTAAATGCTGAGAATAAAGTTGTTTTATTCGGAGATAGTTTGATGGCTGGATATGGACTTAATAAAGAAGATCATTTGTCTACAGTGCTTCAAAAAAATTTAAATAATAATGGATTAGATGTCAAAATTATAAATGCAAGTGTCTCAGGTGATACAACTGCAGGAGGTTTAAATAGAATAAGTTGGACCCTATCAGAAAAGAATATTGATATTTTGGTTTTGGGTTTAGGCGCAAATGATATGTTAAGAGGTATAAAGCCAAACGAGACAAAAGAAAATTTAGAAAAAATAATTAAAATTATAATTGATAAAAATATTAAAATTATATTAGCAGGTATGATTGCCCCTGAAAGTCATGGTAAAGAATACAGGGATAAATTTAATATAATTTATTCTAACCTTTCTGATAAATATAGCTTAACTTTTTTTACCTTTTCTTCTGGAAGGTGTTGCCTTGAAGCCAGAGCTAAATCTAGAGGATGGAATGCATCCAAATCCTAAAGGTGTTCAAATTATCAGTAAAAATATTGAAAAAAAGATAACTAGTTTGATTAATTAATTTAAAGCCTCACCAGCACTTAAATAATTATATCCAAAAAACATCTGCAACTGCTTTGTACGTTACTTCACCTTTATGGACATTTAAGCCAGCTAAGAAATTTGGATCATCTTTTAAAGCTTTATAATAACCATCACTAGCTAGTCTGTTTAAAAAAAGGAAGCGTAGCATTATTTAATGCGATGGTTGATGTTCTAGGAACACCACCTGGCATATTTGCTACACAGTAATGAACAATATCATCAACAATATAAGTTGGTTCAGCATGAGTTGTAGGTTTACTGGTCTCTACACATCCACCTTGATCAATTGCAACATCAACTATTACTGATCCTCGTTTCATATTTTTAATCATATTTTTAGTAACTAATTTTGGTGCTTCTGCTCCTGGAATTAAAACTCCTCCAACTAATAAATCGCATTCTGAAATTAATTTTTCTAAATCAGTTTTATCACTTAGCTGGGGAATGATTTTATCACCAAACATTTCTGATAGTTGTTTTAGTCTTGCCTCTGACTTATCTACAACGTGAACTTTTGCTCTCATTCCAGTTGCAATAATTGCAGCATTTTCTCCAACAACTCCTCCACCAAGAATTACCACTTCCGCAGGCTCTCCACCTGGAGCGCCTCCTAACAAAATACCTCTGCCTTTTTGATTTTTTTCTAAACAATGTGCGCCTGCTTGAACTGACATTCTTCCAGCAACGGCACTCATAGGAGCTAATAATGGTAACCTGCCATTGTTATCAGTTACTGTCTCATAAGCGATACAAACAGCTTTAGATTCTACTAAACCTTTTGTTAGTTCTTTAGCAGCAGCTAAATGCAGATAAGTAAAAACAATTTGATTTTCTCTTAACATTTTTACTTCGTTTGAAAGAGGTTCTTTAACTTTTACAATTATCTCTGCATCATTAAAAATATCTTCTGCCTTATCAATTATTTTAGCTCCTGCAGATTTATATTGATTGTTATCAAAGCCTGCTTCAAAACCACCGTCATTTTCAACTAAAACTTCATGACCATTTGAAGTAAGTGTCTTTACACTATCAGGTGTTAATCCAATTCTATTTTCTTGAGGTTTTATCTCTTTAGGAACACCTATTTTCATTAAAGTGAATTAATTTTTTTTTACTTTTAGAATAATTCGTAATTCCAGTTCTTAATTTATCAATTATTTCATCTATATGTTTTTTCTCACAAATAAACATTGGAGCAATAATTAAACAATCACCTGTTGCTTTGAAGTTAACACCTGCATCATAACAATGTTTAAAACATGTAAATCCAGCTGCTCCAGGTTTTTTATCCATTTTAATATCTATTCCACCCATCATTCCATATCCTCTAATGTTGTCTACAACATCAATATCCTTTAATGACATCAATCCTTCTTGGAAGTATGGAGCTAAATTTTTAGCTCTATTAAATATATCTTCTTTTTCAAATATATCTTGTACTGCTAATCCAGCTGCTACTGAAACTGGAATTCCAGAATATGTGTAACCATGAAATAATTCAACTGATCCATGAGGTGATGCATCCATTACTGCATCATAGATTTCTTCTTTACAAGCAACAGCGCCTAAAGGACTTATTCCGTTTGTTGTTGCTTTTGCCATTGTAATAATATCTGGGGTAACGCCATATTCTTGTGATGCAAATGGAGAACCTGTTCTTCCCCACCCAGTAATTACTTCATCAAAAATTAAAAGGATTCCATGTTTGTCACAAATTTCTCTCAATCTTTGTAAATATCCTTTTGGTGGAACAAGAGTTCCTGTTGACCCAGCAATCGGTTCAACTATACAAGCAGCAATGTTCTCTGATCCAAAATTTGTACAAATTCTCTCAAGATCGTCTGCAATTTCTGCACCTGTATCTGGTTGTCCTGAAACAAATTTATGTTCTGGTAAATGAGTATGTCTCATATGAACAACCCCTGGCATTAAAACGCTCGCAAATGTTTTAACATTGTTGATCATACCACCAACTGATGTTGCTCCAATATTCATACCGTGGTAAGCTCTTTCTCTTCCGACAAATCTAAATCTCTGCCCCTCTCCTCGAGCTTTGTGATAAGCAACTGAAATTTTTATTGCTGTCTCAACAGCAGTTGATCCACAAATAGTATAAAAAATTCTATTTAAGTTTCCTGGTGTGTGTTTTGAAATTCTTGTTGCTAATTCAAATGACCCACCAAATCCTTGTTGGAAAGGTTGTGCATAATCAACTGTTCTTAGTTGTTTAGTTATCGCCTCAATAATTTCCTCTCTACCATGTCCTAATGGATTACAAAATAATCCTGAACTTGCATCGATTTGTGTTTTACCGTGGTGGTTTTTTAAATAAACGCCTTTTGCCTCAACTATTAACCTTGGGTTTGCTTTAAAATCTCTATTTGAAGAGAATGGCATCCAATGTTCATTTAAAGAATTAGGTATTTGTGGCTTTTCTGAACTCATAAAAAAATTTTTTAAATAGTTATTATCACTTTCTCATAGACTAAAATAAAAAAATAGAAAATAATTTCTGTGCATTATTAGTATGTCATTAAGTAATATTAAATACAACTAAAAGTTGAACCCATTTTAGACATCTTCAAATCACCTATGATTAATATGCTTACAAAATACATTTACTTATAATCAAAATTGAACTTAAATAAGGGTAATTAAATTTAATTAAGGAGATAAAATGAAAAAACTAATTAGCTTTATTTTAGGAAGTTTATTCGCTCTTAACTTGTCAATTTCAGCAGCAAATGCTGCTGCAAATGAAGTAAGAGTTGCTTACTTTCTAGAATGGCCAAGTCCAAATTTAGAGGACATGCAAAAAAAGAATTTTGCTAAAGCACTAGGAGTTCCAGTAAAATGGACTAACTTCACTAACGGTGGAGCTATGACTGATGCAATGCTAGCTGGGGATATTGATATTTCTTATTCTCAAGGTTTAGTACCTTTTATTAATGCTGTAAAATCTAATGCACCTATCAAATTAGTTGATATTGCAATGGAATACGGAATGGGCGGAACAACTTGTGTTACATCTAATGCTTCTGGAATTACAAAAGCAAACGGTTCTGAATTAGAAGGTAAAAAAGTTGCAGTTCCACTTGGAACTATGGCTGAGTACGTCTTTGACGAAAGTATGAAAGTTGTTGGAGCTGACAGAAGTAAAATGGATATAATTCAAATGGATCCTGAAGAAGGTGCTGCTGCATTAGTAAGTGGTGATGTTGTGATGGCATGTTTATTTGGTGGAAATTCTATCAAAGCTGCAGTTGCAGTTGGTTCAAGACTTTTAACAGTTCAAGAAGCAAGAGATGCTGGTATCTTAGGAATAGATATTACATCTGTTACTGACAAATTCATGAAAGAAAATCCAGGTATGCTTAGAACTTTTATAGAAGTAACTCATGAAGCAAATGACAGATATAGAGCTGGTAAAAGCGATATGAATTCAATGTCTAAAGCTTCAGAAATGAAAGTTGCTGACATGAAAGAAACTTTAAGTGGATTTAAATTTCTTACTCCAGAAGAGACTAAACAGTCAATGGAGAGCGGTAATCTTGATGGATTCCTAAAAGGTATGGGAACTCCAGGTGGTGCCGTTGATACTAGTTTTTTACCTTTATAATATTAAAGAGTAAAACAAATTTAATAGGCGCTAATTATTTAGCGCCTATTTTTTTTAATATAAGTTTTATATAAAGTTTCTATGAGTGACTTAGTTTCCAAAGATTTAAATATGATTTTTAAAACTCCCAAAGGAGAAACTGTTCACGCATTAAAAGATGTAAATTTTACTTTAAAAAAAGGAGAACTTCTTACTGTTCTTGGTCCTTCAGGATGTGGAAAAACTACTCTTTTAAACATTGCTGCAGGGTTTTTGAGACCTACCTCAGGCTCTATTGTTTTAGCTGGCAATGAAATTAATGGTCCTGGAGTTGAAAGAGGAATGGTTTTCCAACAAGGGGCATTATTTGAGTGGTTAACAGTTGCTGAAAATGTTGATTTTGGACTTAGGATGAAAAAAGAAGATCCAATAAAAACTGCTAAAAGAGTGGATGAATGGCTAGAAATTGTTGGCTTAAAAGGGTTTGGTAATACTCCTACCTACCAATTATCAGGTGGAATGCAGCAAAGAGTGGCTCTTGCTAGATGTCTAATAAATGACCCTGATTTAATATTGATGGATGAGCCTTTAGGTGCGTTAGATGCATTAACTAGAGAAAAGATGCAATCTTTAGTTCTTAAAATTTGGAAAGAGACAGGAAAAACTATTATCTTAATTACTCACTCAGTTGAAGAAGCATTGTTACTTGGTGAAAGACTATATGTAATGGCACCCAGACCAGGCAGGATACATAAAGAATATAATCTACCTTTTGCAGAAATGGGCTTAAAGGAAGATTTGAGAGAAATAAAAAAAAATAAAGAATTTTCGTCTAAACGTGAAGAAATTTTATCCATGATTTGGAACATGGAAGAAGAAATTATGGGAAAAGAAAACTAAATGTTAACTCAAATAATAACCATACTTATATTTGTATCCATAATTGGATGCATTATGTACGGCAGAAGATTAATACAAACTGAGAAAGTTGATGCTGTATTTGGAAATCCTGAAAGAGCTAAAGGTGGAACCCATTGGGTTATTGTTGGAAGTGCTGCAATATTACTAGTATGGCTTTATTATTCTTGGGACATAGCAAAAGGTTTTTATCCAAAATCAGCAAATGAATTATGTCAAGTTGCTAAAATAAATGAATCACTTTTAGGATTAAAATATCAATTTCCAATAGAAGAACGTGAATTTAAAAGTACATCGATCATAAAGATTGAAAATAAAAATCTTCAAAAAATAACAGCTGAAATACAAAATTCAAATGATCTTAACAGTCAACAAAAAACAATTTTAGTTGGATATATAAATAAAACAAAAAAATTAATTCCTTTATTAACTAACGAGGACTTAATTGAAATGGATACTAAAATTAAAATAAGTGAAATGACAAATGAGATTAAACAATTAAGTTCAGATTTTAAAAAAGAAGATTATCCATTTGAAACAGAAGTTGAAAAAAGTGAACGGTTAAAAGCAATATCTGAACAAGGTAACTGGGGCATAACAACAGTTAGATCAGGAACTGGTACTATAGAAAATACTATTGAAGTTCCGTTTGTTGCAGAAACTTCAAAAGGTTTAAAATTTCAAGCTGCTGCAGAGGAACTGAAAAAAATTAATGATAAATTTTTTAAATTAAGAAATCACAATCCAC
>CACKUZ010000030.1 GCA_902603475.1 uncultured Pelagibacteraceae bacterium | reverse complement strand
GAGAAAATAATAGTCTTTTTTTATTAATTGATTTTAAAATTTTTAATAATAATTCTCTAAATGTAAAGACTTCAGGACCAATACATTCAATAGTTTCACCAGTTAACTTATTTTCAACAATTTTAAAAATTATATCTGAGAGATCTGAAACATGAATAGGAGTAAACTTAGTTTTACCTCCATAGTAAAGAGGCATTACGGGTAGTATACTAAGTAAATTCATAAAATTAGTAGTGAAATTATCATCAACTGAATATACTAAAGAGGGTTTTAAAATTACAGAGCTAGGAAAATTTTGCCTTACCTTTTTTTCACCACTCAGTTTACTTAAGGCATAATTACTATCTGAAGCCGCTTCGATACCTAGAGCAGACAAATGGATAAATTGGTTAAGAGACTGTTCAGAAGCAATCTTTGAGAGAAGAGAAGGTAGATCAGAATGTATAACTTTAAAATGATTGTCTCTTTTTTCAAATAAAATACCAATTAAATTTATACAAATGGATGATTTCTGCATCAGTTTTGTAATATTTTCCTCAGTAAAAGAATTTACCTCTTCTAACTCTAAATATCCAAAATTAGATTGGGTTTTTATTTGATACCCTTTTCTATGGATGCTCCTAGTTACCGCAATAACCCTGTAATTATTTTTTGTAAACTTTCTTATTAAAGATTTTCCTATTTGGCCAGATGAACCAAATATTAAAATTGAATTGTTATTTTTCATATATATATATCTATTAATGAATTTAGATATTAAATTACATAAAAAAGATTTACCAGATGAAATAAAGTTCAGTGACAAGATTGCAATAGATTGTGAATTTACAGGTCTTAACATTGCAAGAGATAGATTGTGTTTACTACAAATTTCTTCAGGTAATAATGACGCTCATATAATACAGTTAGATAAAAATAATTACCACGCACCAAACTTAAAAAATTTACTTAGTGATAAAAATTTAAACAAATTATTTCATTTTGCGAGAGCTGATCTTTTATTTATTAAGAAATATCTGGAAGTAGATGTAGAAAACGTTAATTGCACCAAAATTATGAGTAAAATTGCAAGAAGTTATTCAGATAAGCATGGTTTAAAAGATTTGATAAAGGAATTTATTGGAATAGATATAAGTAAACAATTACAATCATCTGACTTTGGTGGTGAGCTTTCAGATAAACAACTTAAATACTGTGCTCAAGATGTTATATATTTGCATAAAATTTATGACTCTTTAAAAAAAATTCTAGAAAGAGAAGCAAGAAAAGATCTTTACGATAAAACGGTAAAGTTTATTAATACAAGAGTTGAACTAGATTTTGCATCTTTTAAGGAAGATATCTGGTCACACTAAAATGAAAGATAAAAAATTATTAAGTATTGCTAAAGAAGTAATTAAAATTGAATACATCTCTCTTAAAAAACTACAATCTAGTATTGGAAAGTCATTTGCACAAATTATAAAAACAATTCTAAATTGCAAAAGTGGTAAAGTAATTATTTCAGGAGTAGGAAAAAGTGGAATAATAGGAAAAAAATGGGCTGCAACATTTTCTTCTACTGGGACGCCTTCCTTTTTCTTAGATGCATCAAATGCAAGTCATGGAGATATGGGTCAAATAACTTCAAATGATATAGTAATATTACTAAGCTTAAGTGGGGAAAGTAGTGAGCTTAAAAATATAATTCAGTATACTTCTCGCAATAAGAATATCAAATTAATTGGGATTACATCAAAAAAAGACTCTCTTTTATACAAAAATTCAAATGTTAAATTTTTACTTCCAACTGTTAAAGAGGCAGGACCAGGAAGTTATGTGCCTACATCTTCTACAACAGTTCAAATTGCTCTAGGGGATGCGATAGCAATCACATGTATGCAATATAAAAAGTTTGGAAAAATTGATTTTAAAAAATTTCATCCAAGTGGGTCTCTTTCGATTAAACTTAAGACTGTTGAAGACTTAATGTTAGTTGGAAAAAAAATACCATTTGTAAACGAAAAATTACAAATGACAGCTGCTCTAAAAAATATCGAAAAAAGGAAACTTGGAACTTTGATAGTTTTAAATAAAAAAAAATTTACTACAGGTATACTTACAGATGGAGATTTAAAAAGAGTTTCGAATTTATCCAATAATTTGAATAGTTTGCAAATAAAAGAAGTTATGAAAAAAAATCCAATTAGTGTTGATAAAAATATTTTAGCCGTAGAAGCCCTATCGATAATGAATACAAAAAAAATTACAAGTTTATGCGTGCATCAGAACAATAAAAAAAATAAGACGATTGGCTTTATTCATATACATGATATTTTGGATGCAAATATAAACTAAATGTCGATAAAAACTTTTATACAAGTTTTAATTTTATCTTTAATAATGTTAATTATTGGGGGAGTATATTTTAAATACTTTGAGACAAAGAAAAATATAGTTGAAGAAGTTAACTTATCTAATTTAAAAAATAATGAGCAACTAGAGGAACTCAAATCAAAAATATCTGAATTAGAGCTTAAAAACGAACAATTAAGTAAAAAAATAAAAAATAGTAAAAATAAAACGGTTGAAATAACTGCAAAAACTGAAGAAGATACAAAACAAATTAAGGAGAATAAAGACACAAGCATAGATCAAAAGGAAGAGTCCGAAAAAAAAATTATAAAGAAAAAAGATATAAAAAATTTGGTAAAGGACGTTGAATATACATCAGTTGATCAAAAAGGTAATAGATTCAATCTTTTAGCTAATTCTGGAAAAAGTAACCCTGACAATAATAACATTTTAGATCTTAAGAATGTTAGAGGGGAGATTAAATCAGATAAAAGAGACAATATCTATATTGTCTCGGATTTTGCGCAGTACAATACCTCAAATTTAAATTCAAAATTTTACGAAAATGTAATAATAGAATATCAAGATAAAAAAATTACTTGTGAAAATTTTGATATCATTATGGAAACCAATAAAGCAGTTGCTTATAATAATGTAAAAATTACAGATCCACAGTCAATTATGAAAGCAGGTATTGTTGAATTTGACTTGGCAACAAAAGATGTAAATATAAATCCTGAGAATGCAACGACTGAGATTGAGGTCATTACAAACTAATGGCTTTAATTAAAAAATTTAGAATTAAGAAATTTAAAGAACAAAAATCTATATTAAAACTTCAAAAAATTTCTATGTTTTATAATAAACGACAGATTTTAAACAGTTTAGATTTAAATATTAATCAGCAGGAAATTTTAGGAATGTTGGGCCCTAATGGTGTAGGAAAATCCACTATTTTTCATATTATTACCGGATTGAGAGATCCAAGTTTTGGCAAGGTATTAATTAATGGAATAGACTGTACTAATATTCCTATCTATGAAAGAGCCACAAAATTTAAACTTGGATATGTGCCTCAATATGGAGGGTTTATACAAGACTTAACTCTATATGAAAACTTAAACCTTGTTGGTGAAATCCATATAAAGGAAAAAGAACTTAGAAAATCTAAAATTGATAAAATTATTTCCCAGTTTGAATTTGATGCATTATTGAAAATCAAAGCAAAACATCTTTCAGGTGGACAGAAAAAAAAATTAGTAATTTCAATGGCTCTTATTAATGATCCAAGCATTTTACTTTTAGATGAACCGTTTGCAGCTTTAGATATTCTGACTATTAAAATGCTACAGGAAATAATAGTAAACCTTCAATCTTTTGAAAAAATTACTGTGGTAGTTTGTGATCATCAAGCTAGAGATTTATTAAGCTGTGTAGATAGAGCTATAGTATTGTCTAATGGTAAAATAATTGCTTCTGGTAGTCCTGATGAAATAGTGAAAGATTCAAGTGCACGAACAGCATATTTTGGAGACGAATTTAAAATAAATTAACTTAATCGTGCCTAATCATATTTTTATAAATAAAAAAATTAAAAGCTTTAAGAAGAAAATAAGAGTAAGTTCAGACAAAAGTATTTCAATAAGATCCGTACTTCTAGCATCACAGGCAGTAGGAGTATCTAAAATTTCAAATTTATTAGAGTCTGAAGATGTGATGAATGCACTAAAAACAATAAAAAAACTTGGAATAAATTATATAAAGAAAAGAGGTATTTATCATATCGAAGGATTTGGGTTAAATGGCTTTCATATAAAAAAAAAAATAAATATAAATGCTGGCAATTCTGGAACATTAGCTAGACTAATTCTTGGATTGTTAGTCAAATCTAAATATAAAGTAAGATTAATTGGAGATAAAAGTTTATCTAAAAGGGATTTTTCTAGAGTAATAAAACCACTAAGACTTTTTGGGGTAAACATAAAAAGTAAAAATAACAAACTTCCAATTGAATTATTAGGATCTGATTTTTTAAGACCTATTACCTATTATGAAAATATAGGTAGTGCACAAGTTAAATCTTGTATTTTATTAAGTGCTTTAAATACTCCAGGGACAACTACAATCAAATCAAAAAAGTCAAGAAACCACACTGAATTAATGCTAAAATTTTTAAATTACCCTATAAAAATCCAAAAAAAAAAATCATTCGATAAAATATATATACAGGGCCTTAAGCAGTTTAAAGCTTTTAAATATAATGTGCCTGGAGATATAAGCTCAGCATCTTTTTTCATAGTTCTAACGCTTCTTTCAAAAAAATCTCAGCTCGTAATTGAAAAAGTGAATATCAATGAGAGTAGGGTAGGAATAATAACTATTTTAAATAAAATGGGTGCTAATATTAAATGCAAAAATAAGAAATTATATAATGGTGAAGAAATAGCTGATATTTATATAAAAAGTAGAGTTAATTTAAAGTCCGTAAATTGCTCACCTAAATTGAATAGCTCAGCAATAGACGAGTTTTTAATAATATTTTTAGCAGCAGCAAAAGCCAGGGGGATTTCAAAGTTTAAAAACTTGGGTGAAATGAATAAGAAAGAGTCGAAGAGATTAGACTTAGGTGTTTATTTTTTAAAATTGATTGGTGTAAGAGTTGAAAGATTTGGTAATGATTTAAATATTCATGGAAACCCTAATTTATCATTAAACAAAAGTTTTGAAATTAAGAATTTTTTAAAAGACCACCGAATTTTTTTTCTTTCATGCATAACAGCATTAACATTAGGTGGTAAATGGAAAATTAATGATAAAAAAAGCGCAAACACATCATTTCCAAAGTTTTTAAAAATTATAAAAATGATTGGAGGTAAAATAAATTGAAAAAAAGAAAGAATATAATTACAGTAGCAATTGACTCGCCAGCAGCTGCAGGCGCAGGTACTCAAGCTAAATTGATATCAAAAAATTATAATTTATTTTATCTAGATACTGGTAAAATTTATAGATATATAGGCATGTTAAAACTTAAAAATCAAAAAAAATTTTCCTATAATTTGGTTAAGTATAAAATAGATAATATGAAATTAAGTTATTTAAAAAATAAAAGCTTACTTTCAAATGATGTTTCTTTATCAGCAGCAAAGATTGCAAGAGATAAAAAAATTAGAGACATTGTTCATAAATTTCAGCAAAAATATGCATATAATCCTCCAAAAAAATATAATGGCTCTGTTTTAGATGGAAGAGATATAATTACAGTACAACTAAAAAATGCTATGTTTAAATTTTTCATAACAGCAAGTGTTAAAGTAAGAGCAGAAAGAAGATATATGGAATACAAGAGCTTAAATAAAAAAATTACATATAAAGAAGTGCTTAAAAGCCTTAGAATCAGGGACAAATCAGATAAAGAGAGAAAATATGGGCCTCTAAAAAAAACAAAAGATTCTATCTTGATTAATACCACTAAATTAAGTAAGAAAGCCTGCTTTAAAAAGATTAAAGCAATAATGGACAAAAAATTAATTAATTAATGGAAATTTATAAAGACTTATCATCTCCTGCTTCTCAAGAGTTTCAAAAACTACTTAGCAGCCAATTATCTAAAAATAAAATTGAAGAAGGAAAAATTATAGAAGGCAAGGTCACAAAAATAACAAGTAAATACCTTTTCCTCTTCATACAAGGATTAAAAAGTGAACCGGTGATTGATATCAACGAAATGAAGATGATTGGTGTTTCAGAAGAAATTAAAGAAGGTGATACGATACCTGTATTGTTAGAGAAGATTGAAGATAAAAATGGAGATGTAATCGTTTCAGCACAAAAAGCTCAAAAAATTAAAGGCTGGAATAAGCTTGTTAAATGTTACGAAAATAATGAGCTAATAAATGGAAAAATTACTCAAAAAACAAAAGGTGGTGTAATTGTAGAGCACATAGAGACAGGCTCCCTTATGTTTTGTCCGGGATCTCAGATTTCAGATAAGCCTATGAAAAACATAGATCATCTAATTGGCGTTGAACAAAAATTTGCTCTCATCAAGCTTGATATGGTTAGAGGAAATAGTGTTGTATCAAGAAGACAGGTAGTTTCGTCTAACAAAAAAGAAGATAAAGTCAAAATAATAGAAAAATTCAAAGTTGGAGATATTATAAAAGATGCAGTTGTTAAGGGATATTCTTCTTTCGGTTGTTTTTTTGAGGTAACTACTCCTGAAGGAACCTTAGACACTCTTTGCCATCTACAAGAGATAAGTTACAGTAGAGTTAATCATCCCGATGAAGTTTTTAATATAGGAGAAAAGCATGATTTAAAAATAATTTCAATTGATATGGAAAAATTACAAGTTGGATGCTCTCTTAAACAATTATCGCCCGATCCATTCGAACACATATCTAACTATCAAATAGGAAATAAATATAAAGTAAAAGTTGTAAAAATTGCAGACTATGGATGCTTCTGCGAATTAGAGCCAGGACTAAGTAGTTTGCTACATAGTAGCGAAATTAGTTGGACCAAGAAAAATATTTCACCAAAGAAAATATTTAATGTCGGAGATCAAATAGACTGTGTGATTACAGAAATTGATAAAGATAAGAGAAGAGTTGCTATTTCACATAGGCTTACGCAAGAAAATCCTTTCACTATGCTTGAAAATAAATATCCTGTGGGATCTGATATTGATGGAACAGTAAATAATTCTAATGAATATGCAATATACTTAAAATTAGCAGACTTTGATATTGATGGCTTCTTACATTCAAATGACCTTTCATACACTGGTAAACCTGAAGAGGAACTAAAAAAATACAAAAAAGGTGACAAGCTTAAAGTCAAAGTTTTGGAAATAAAAATAAGTGAACAAAAAGTAAGAGTTGGCTTAAAACAATTACAGAATGATCCTTTTGATTGGTTTAAAAATAAAAAATTAGAAGACATAATTACTGTTAAAGTTATTTCCTCTGATAATAAAGGTTTGATTGTCAAACCTGAAGGGTGTGATCTTGAAATTTTAATAAAGAAATCTCAAATAGCAATGAGTAGTACAGATGCAAGACCTTCACGATTTGTAGGGGGCGAACGAATAGATGCAGCCATATCCGAATTAAATTTAGAAAAACGAAAAGTATCATTAAGCATTAAATTGCTTGAAGAAATAATGAATGCTAAAGCTATTAAAGAACATTCAAGTCCTTTAAGTGGAAAGAATCTCCCATTCTCGTCACTTTCTGAGCAATTGGACGATAAAAAAAAGAATAAGGACACTGAGTAAAAATTGTCAGCAGTAAAATCAGACTTAATTAAGGAATTATCAAAAAACTACCCCAATTTTTTAAAAAAGGATTTAGTTAAATTATTTGATATAGCAGTTTATGAAATACAAGAGTCTTTAAAAAGAGGTGAAAGAGTGGAACTTAGAGATATATTTTCTTTTGAGCCTAGAATCCAAAGAGCCAGGGTCTCTAGAAATCCTAAAACAAATGAGAAAATAAATACTCCAGAAAAGAAATCAATTTTATTTAAAATGTCAAAGCAATGGGCTAAAAAAATTAATGAAAAAGAGTAAAGTATTTATCGCCTGTGATAGTAAAGATCTAAATAAAATTAAAGAAATAATAAAAAAAACACAAAGTTCTAAATTACAGATTGGTTATAAATTTGGTCTAGAATTTTTAAATTCAATAAAAGGAAGAGAATTTATATCAAAAATAAAAAATAAAATTACTTTTGGAGATTATAAGCTTGCAGATATACCGAATACTTGTGCATCAAC
>CACKUZ010000029.1 GCA_902603475.1 uncultured Pelagibacteraceae bacterium | reverse complement strand
CCTAAAGTTATTACATACGAGCAAATAATTAAGAGATTTTTTGAATTTCATGATCCAACTACACTAAACTCTCAAGGTCCTGATTTTGGAACACAATACAGAAGTGAGATATTCTACCTTAATGAAGAACAAAAAAATATTGCTCAAAAAGTAATAGACGAAGAAAATTTAAAGTTATCTGGAAAAGTTGTAACTAAGCTATCTGAGTTGAAAAATTACTGCACTGCTGAAGAGTATCATCAGAAGTATCTAGAAAAAATATAGAATGTCACTTGTTACATCAGATTGGTTAGAAAATAATTTAAGTGTCGTCAAAATAATTGACTGCTCATGGCATATGCCAGGAATTGATAGAAATCCCAAAGAGGAGTACTCTAAAAATCATATTCCTGGTGCAATTTTTTTTGACTTAGACAAGAATTCAGATCAAGATACAGATTTACCTCACATGCTTCCTACAAAAGAAAAATGGGAAGAGATAATATCTTCAATGGGCATATCAAATACTGACAGAATTGTAATTTATGATAACTCTGATGTTTTAAGTTCATGTAGAGGTTGGTACAATTTTATTTATTTTGGTCATGATAAACAACTAGTAAGTGTTTTAGATGGTGGTTTAAAAAAATGGTTGATTGAAGATAGGAAAACAACAAGTGAAAAGACAATTTTAAACAACTCAACCTACAGAGCAACAGAAAATAAAAATCTGGTAAAAAGTATTCTTGAAATAAATGAAAACATTGGACAAAAAAATTTTACAATAATCGATGCTAGAAGTAAGGAAAGATTTGATGGAAGTGTTCCAGATCCCAGGAAGAATGTGAGAAGTGGATCTATTCCAAACTCTGTATGTCTTCCATTTAAAGAAAT
The DNA here is from genome assembly GCA_902603475.1 of uncultured Pelagibacteraceae bacterium. Classification (GTDB taxonomy): domain Bacteria; phylum Pseudomonadota; class Alphaproteobacteria; order Pelagibacterales; family Pelagibacteraceae; genus Pelagibacter. Next base: position 7,453 of record CACKUZ010000029.1, on the reverse strand, counting down.
TATAAATAGCTCAGACAACACTTTTAAAGGTGTAAGTGAAATCTCAAAAAAGTTCAGCGAAATTATTGATTTAAGTGACGATAAAACAGTTTTTTCATGTGGATCTGGTATAACAGCATGTGTTTTAGGTCTTGCATATTCCCTAGTAAATAATACATATTCTCCTACAGTTTATGATGGTTCATGGGCTGAATATGGAAGAATATAGAAATGAAGAGATCTACTAAAATAACATCAATAATAGTAATTTTTTTTCTAATTATTGCAGGTGTGATCATTGCTCGAACAATGATTGGGAACCATTTTAAAAAAAAATTTAGTAAAAGACCACCGCCAGGTATCATTGTCAAAACAGTAGAGGAAAGAAAGTTTCAAAATATTATTGAAACCTTTGGAACAGCTGTTCCAATTAAAACACAGTCATACAATATTGAAAAATACGAAATTCTTGAAGAAATCAAATATAATACTAAAGTTAAGTCTGGTGATGTTATCGCAAAATTAAAAAATAGAACTTTAGTAGCACCTTTCGATGGAGTAATTGGTAAAAGAAACTTTTCTGATGATATTAATGTTTCGGAAAGTTCTGTTGTAATTGATATAGAGGACGCATCTTCTTTATTCATTGATGTTGATGTTCCAGAAGTATTCGCACCGTTCGTAAAAAAAGGACTTGGTGTTGATGTAAAATTTTCTGGTAATAAAGATAAAACTTATAACGGAATAGTAGACTCTTTAGCTAGCAAAATTGATATAAGCAACAGATCTTTAAGACTTAGAGTTAAAATGCAAAATTCAAATTCTGAGATTTTACCTGGTGCTTTAATGGAAGTCACAATAAAATATAATGAGAGAGTTTCGTTAGGAATACCAGATACAAGTGTAATTTTAGAAGGTAACAAGGTTTATATTTATAAAGTAGACAATGAGAATGTAACTAAAAGAGTTGAGGTCACTGTTGGTAACAGAAACAAAGGTTATCTTGAAGTAGAGTCTGGTTTAAACGAGGGTGACATAGTTGTTGCTGAAGGATTAAAAAAAGTAAGACCCAATGGAAAAATTAAACCTATTAAAGATGGCGAAAAAAAAAGTAAGTCTAGTTGGGAAAAAAAAGAAAATAAAAGTAAATAATTAAATGTATTTAACTGATGTTAGTATTAGGAGACCTGCATTGTCGTGGGTACTATCCTTGATATTGGTCGTCTTCGGAACTTTTGTTTTTTCAAAGTTACCTGTGAGAGAACTCCCATCTGGTCTGCAACCCCCTGTGGTTCAAGTTCAAGTGGAATATGCCTCAGCGTCAGCTCCTATTGTTGATGAAGAGGTAACACAAGTAATAGAGGAAGTTATAGGTGGTGCAGAGGGAATAAAAAATATAGACGCTAAATCAGAAAATGGAAAAAGTACTATAAATATCGAATTTGACACTGATATTGACCTTGATAATGCCGCAAACGATGTAAGAGAGAGAGTTGCAAGAATTGTCGGAAGATTACCCGCTGAGTCTGAGGCCCCTAGAATACTTAAACAATCTGCGGGTTTTACAACTACAATGTGGCTTGCTTTATCTTCAGAAACCTGGAGTGATCTTGAGCTTGGAGATTATGCAGAACGATATTTAGTTGATCAGTTTTCTAGCATTAAAAATGTTGGCCGAATAAGAACAGGCGGCCTTAGAGAACAGAGTATAAGAGTATGGATAGATCCAATCAAATTAGCTGCAAATAACTTAACTATTCAAGAAGTAGAAAGATCTTTAAGAAATGAAAATGTTCGATTACCGGCAGGTACACTTGAGGCTGAAAATATAGATTTAACTATCAATATCGATAAATCATATAATGACTTAGATAAACTTAAAGAACTCCCAATTAAGAAAGCTAAAGATAACATTGTAAGACTATCTGATATTGCTAATTTAGAATTAGGTCCTGTCACAGAGAAAGTTTTATTTAGAGCACAAAGTAAAGGAGCACTAAATTTAAAAACCATGGGTATAGGAATTTATGCAAGAAGTGGAGCTTCAACTGTTGAATTATCAAAAGATGTTGAAAAAAAAATCAAAGAAATTAGAAAAACTTTACCTGGTGATTTAAATTTGGAAATAGCTTTTAATAGAGCTACTTATATTGGCGAGGCAATAAATGAGGTTTATAAAACTTTAGCTATAGCCTTTATACTTGTTGTAATAATAATTTATTTATTTTTAGGAAATTTAAAAGCAGTCATTGTTCCTGCAATAGCTTTACCTGTAAGTCTAATTGCTACATTCTTGGGTTTATATATATTTGATTTATCTATTAATATATTTGTTTTATTAAGTTTTATATTAGCAATTGGAATAATTACCGATGACTCAGTCATTATGACCGATGCAATATATAGAAGAATTGAAAATGGTGAGACACCGCTGGTAGCAGCATATAAAGGCTCAAAACAAATTACATTTGCAATTGTTGCAACAACTCTTATTTTGGTTGCAGTATTTTTGCCTTTAATTTTTATTGAGGGTATTGCCGGAACTTTATTTAAAGAAACTGCAATAGCACTATCATTTGCAATAGTAGTGTCATCATTTGTTGCTCTAACACTTTCGCCAATGCTAGGTAGTAAATTTCTTGATAAAAAGAAAAAGTCTAATTTCTTAACAAGAGGATTTGATAAATTTTTTCAAGGGTTTTTAAAATTTTACGCAGAGACATTAGGATTTTGGATGAACAAGAAGAAAACAATAATAACATTCATAATTTTTATCATAGTTGCCTCTGGAGGTTTGTATAACTATACAAAAAAAGAATTGTTGCCATTAGAAGATCGTGGAGTTTACTTAGTTATAGGATTTACTGATGAGGGAAGTTCTTTCCAATATACTCAAAAAAGGGCTGAGGATGTTGAAAAAAGACTTATTCCTCTGCTTGATGGCGATAAAAGTCCATACAATAGATTTTTAATGATAGTTCCAGGTTTTGGCTCTGAAAATAGCTTCTTAATTATCTCACTTTTAGATAATTGGAAAAATAGAAAACAGAATTCTCAAACAATAATGAGACAAGCGATTGGAAAAATAGTTACAGTGCCTCAAACACTAGCTTTTCCAATTTCTCCTCAGTCCATAAGAGTTTCTAGTTACAATAAGCCTGTTCAAATGGTTATTTACGGAAATACTTATGAAGAACTGGAACAAATACAGTCTCAAGTTATTAGAATGTTAAGAAAGAACAGAAATTTGTCAAGACTTGAGTCTGACTACACCAGAAATAAACCTGAAGTAAATATAAAAATTAATAAAAATAAAGCAAAAGACCTAGGGATATCAACTGAAGCAATTGGTCAAACTTTAGAAACTTTGTATGGAGGTAAAACGGTCACAAAATTTAATAAACTTGGAAAAGAATACCCAATCATTTTACAACAATATTTAGAAGATAGAAAAAATAAAGAAAGTTTGAGTAAAATTTTTGTTAGATCAGAAAAAACTGGTAATTTAGTTTCACTCTCTAATCTTGTTGAGTTTAAAGAAAAAGGAACAGCTAGTAAGTTATCAAGATATAATAGACAACGTGCTGTAACAATATCGGCTAATATAAGTGAAGGTTATACTTTAGCTGAAGCGATTAAATATTTAGAAGAAACGATGACAAATGTTGCTCCAGATAAACAAATTACTTGGAAAGGAAAGTCTGAAGAATTAAAAGAAACCAGTAATGAACTTTATATTATATTTGCTTTAGCATTATTGACTGCTTATCTTGTAATGTCAGCTACTTTTAATTCGTTTATCCACCCATTTATAATTATATTAACTGTTCCACTTGCAGTGTTTGGAGGATTAGTATTTATTTTATTCTTAAATTCATCAATAAATATATTTTCACAAATAGCCTTAGTAATACTCATAGGAATTTCAACAAAAAATAGTATACTTATAGTTGATTATGCTAATCAATTGAGAACAAAAGGTAAAGATATTGAAAAAGCCGTAAAAGAAGCCTGCAGTCTAAGATTTAGACCAATTATAATGACATCCCTAAGTACAATGATTGCGATGTTGCCTTTGGTTATTGGAAATATTGGACCAGGTGCTGGAGAAGGTTCGAGACTTGCTGTAGGTGCAACTATACTTGGTGGAATGATAATTTCTACATTCTTCACTTTATATGTAACTCCGACGATGTATTTAACTTTAGCGAAAAATACGAAGAGAATTGATGCAGTTGATATAGAGCTTAAAAAACAATTAAACTAAAATATAATATATTTTTTAGTAGTAAGTGATTTTTGACAATTATTCAGCTGTGCCTTGTATTTCTTAGATTGATTTTCAACTTTTTTTGCTAAAAGAATAATTTTTTGATTTTTTTTATAATTTTTGTAGTTTCCCCAGCCCTCATGATAAGCAACATATTGTTTAAAAGCATCATTTTTTGGGATTTTTAGGATCTTTTCTGTTTTGTTTGTATACCAACCAATAAAATCTACACTATCTTTAAATCTTGTCCTAGTTGCATACTTGTTTCCTGTTTCCTCTTTGTATTGCTTCCAGGTTCCTCTGACTGCTTGAGAATAACCAAAAGAACTTGATGGTCTTTTATAAGGAATAACTTTAAATAATTTTTGTCTAGGTGGTTTTGCCAACCAATCAAAATCTGACTCCATTTTAATTATAGCAAGTTGCAAATTAATAGGAGTTCCCCATTTTTGTTCAGTTTTTTTTGCATGTTTGTACCAAAGATATCTTTCGGAAAAAATTGAACAGCCATCTGCAGTATTTTTAGGAATTGAGGAGCAACCAGAAAATAAAATAGAAATTAAAAATAAATATATAATTTTGTTTCGAATCATTTTCATTATTATCTATTTTTTTTTCTCCATATCCAAGGATATTCAAATTGCATTTGCCATAAACCCAATGAAAATTTTTTTGCAAAAGTCTGGTATTTTCTAAATTTACCCTTTGAGTATTTAGGATAATCAAATGCATAACCATTTTTGACCATAAAAACTGATAGGCTTTCATTTTTTAAAAAACATTCACCTATTAACCTGCTATATTGATCTTTATTTTTTTCTATTTTGCAATTAACAACCTGATTTCCAATTTTTTCAATGAGCTTATCTTTAGATAACTCCCCACATAGAATTTCAATATTATTTAAATAACATGATTGTTTTTTTCCAAAAAAAAAACTTTCTGGAGCATCAATTCCACTAAAGCGAATTTTTTTATTATTAATCTTAATTGTGTCACCATCTGTAATTTTTGGTTTACCTGAAATTAATAAATAATTTTGGTCTGAAGATAATAAGTGATTAATATTAAATAAGAGGAAAAAAAAACTAATTAAAATCAGTTTTTGCTTTTTCATTTAGTTTATCCATTTTTTTTCGTAAATCTTCATCTGACACATTTTTTTCTTTCAAATCCTCTTTAATTTTTCGAAAAACGTCTTGATCTCCTGCTTCAGCAAAATCTGCTTTTATGACAGACTGAATATATTCTTTTTGTTGATCTGGATTAAAATTTAGCAGTTGAGAAACCCATTCTCCTAAATATTTGTTCCTTCTAGCGCTAACTTTGAATTGAAGCTCTTGGTCGTGAGCAAATTTCTTTTCAAAACTTTTTTTTCTATCTTCAAATGAACTCATTTTAACAAATTAAAAAGATTTAGCTTTATGTCAATCTAATTTAATTTATATTTATGTTAAATTTATGAATAATTTAATACTTGTTAGACACGGACAAAGCGTATGGAACCTAGAAAACCGTTTTACTGGCTGGGTAGATGTAGGTTTAGCTGCCAAGGGCAAACTTGAAGCTTGTAAGGCAGGAGAATTAATTAAGGAATTAAACCTTGAATTATCTTATTTTTATACGTCATTACAGACAAGATCGATCGAAACACTAAATTTAATCCTCAATACTATGAGAATTAAAGATCAAAATGTTATTAATGCTTGGGAACTAAATGAGAGGCACTACGGAGCGTTAACTGGTTTAAATAAAGATGAAATGAAAAAACTTTATGGAGAAGAAAAAATTCATACTTTTAGAAGATCTTGGGATAACCCACCTGAGCCTCTAAAAAAAACAAGCCCCTATCATCCTTTGAATATTGATATATATAAAAATATTCCAAAAGATAAAATTCCAGATACAGAGTCATTAAAAAATACTTATGAAAGAGTAATACCTTTTTATAAAAAAAACATTGAACCTAAATTAGATGAAAATATTATTGTATCAGCTCATGGAAATTCAATTAGATCATTATGTAAATACTTATTTAATTTAGATAATGAAAAAATTTCAAGCTTAGAAATACCAACTGGTAATCCTTTATTGATTGAAACTGAAAACGGAAAGATTAAAAACGCAAGATATTTAGATAAAGATAGAGCAAAAGATCTTTTAGTTTTCTAAATAAATAATTTTTCGTATATTTCAAAATCAGTTAAATGCTTAAATTCACCTTTATGTTCATAACCATAAAGTTTACTTTCTCTCAAAAGTGCATCCCATATTTCAGACATGGGAAAATAATTTAATTTTTTATGTAATATTAATTCCTTATTAAATATTTGACATCCAGTATATTTAAAATTATTTATTTTTTCCTTTAGAAGGACATTATTTTTTATCTCAAAATCTCCATTAAATCTTTTATCAAAACATGTCGAGTTATTTACAATTAATAAAATGTTTTTCATTTTTCTTTCAAAGTAAATTTTCTGCATTGTATCAATTGAGTTGATATAACTGTCATCCCAAATTGTATCTGGATTGATTACCAGAACATCATTCTCATTAGATTTATTTATAAGATTTAGAGTACCACCTCCTGTTCCTAAGATTGTCTCACCATCATCTACAATTTCAATATTTAATGGGAAATTTTTACTATCAATAAAATCTATGATCTTTTCTTTTAAATAAAAAACATTAATTTTAATTTTTTCGATTTTTATTTTTATAAGAAAATTAATTGTATTTTCTAATAAGGTTTCATTTTTATAAACTATTAATGGCTTAGGCAAACTGTCTGTTATTGGTTGTACTCTCTTGCCAAATCCAGCGCAGAGTATTAGGGCAGTTTTAATTTTCATAAGACTTTCTAATTTTTCTATCAAAGTTTTTACTTAAAAGGTAATTTAAGTCTTTGAATATTGGATTATTCAGAGTTCTGTAATCGATTAACTCCCATGCATGAGGTATAAGTTTAAGATATTTATTTTTTTTATCTCTTTCAGATAATCTAGTAAATATGCCAATTATTTTTAAATTCCTTAAGACAGATAAGATCTCAAAATCATTTTTGAACTTTTTAAGATTTAATTGTTTATTTTTTTTTATGAATTCATCAAAAATATATTTTTTAGTCTTAATGTCTGTTTTAAACCTGACATCATCGATAAGAGAAGCTAAATCATATGCAATATTACCATAGACAGCATC
>CACKUZ010000028.1 GCA_902603475.1 uncultured Pelagibacteraceae bacterium | reverse complement strand
GCGTGATGGTTGAACATATGCAGTTTTCCATGGTTTTGGGCCAAGCGATCTTAAAGTGGTTGCTGGATGGAATGTCCCAGCACCGACCTCTAGATCGTACGGTTGTAATATCACACAACCTTTTTTAGACCAGTACTTTTGTAAGTTAAAGATTGTATCTTGAAAAGATAAAGTTTTTTTTTTTATTTTAGAGACCATACCTTTGCCAGATTGATCTTTCTTCTAATACACTAATTATTTTATCAGTATAATTTTCAGAAGATGATAGCTTTTTTGATAACCATCCTTTACTTTTTCCAAATTTTTTAATTTCTAAATCCTCTCCGTATTTCTCTCTTAATATTTGATCTGCATTTCCTATTCCATCGATTAGGCCTAATTCTTTTGCTTTTTTTCCTGCCCAAAATTCTCCGGAGAAAAGTTCAATACCAGAGTTTTTGTTTAGTTTTTCTTTTCTGCTTTCTTCAACGACATCTATAAAATCTTGATGAATTTCTAATTGGATATTTTTTAAACGATTAATATCTTCTTCTTTTTCATCCAAAAAAGGATCTAAAGTGCTTTTATTTTTTCCAGCGGTGTAAACTCTTCTTTCAATCCCAATTTTTTCAATTAAATTTTTAAAACCAAATGAAGCAGAAATAACTCCGATAGATCCTATGATTGAGCTTGAGTTAGCATAAATTTCATCACCGGCACATGCAATAAGATATCCTCCTGATGCTGCCACATCCTCAGCAAAAATAATTACTTTCTTTTTTGTTTTTTTAGATTGTTCTTTTATTAATTTACATATCAAATGTGATTGTACTGGGGATCCACCAGGTGAGTTAATTGTAATTGCAACGGCTAATGCTTTCTTTACTGAAAAAGCCTTTTTTATTATCTCTTCCTCACTTGAATATTCTATTCCTTGTCTGAACCTTCCAACATTTCCTATAACACCTGATAATTTGAGGTGACTTATTATCTTTTTTTTTTTAAAAAATGAGAACATTTGAATTGTTATAAGTTTTTTAAATATATTATAAACCTTAGTTATAATTAAAGAATAAGGTGCGTCAATTGATAAGTATATTAATAAATTGGATATAATAGTTTTAAAATATGGGAACTGTAATACAGCTAAAAAAAAAAATTAATAATTCTTATGAGGATTTAAAAAATTCTGTTGATGATAAATTGATTCTAGTTGAAGAAAAAATTAATTCTAGGCTAGCAAGTAAGGTTGACTTGGTTCAAAAGATGACCAAGTATCATTTAAAAACTGGTGGAAAAAGGCTAAGAGCACTCTTAACCTTGCAAAGTGCTAAAATTTGTGAATATCAAAAAGGGTTAAGGGATGTAAATCTTGCAGCTTGTGTAGAACTTATACATGCAGCAACTTTAATGCATGACGATGTAATAGACAGTGCTGATCTGAGAAGAGGAAAAAAAACCTTGAACACAATATGGGGGAATCATTCCTCAATTTTAGTTGGTGATTATTTACTTAGTAAATGTTTTGAAATGATGGTAGAGGACGGTAATCTAGAACTATTAAAACTTTTAGCAACCACATCTTCTGAAATCGCACAAGGTGAAGTTCTACAGTTACAACACAATAAAGAAATAGATATCTTAGAAGAAACATATCTTAATATTATTTCATCAAAAACTGCCTCTCTGTTTGCAGCAGCTACTAAAGTTGGAGCAATTATTGCTAAAAAAGATTTAAAATTTAAAAATGCATTAGAATTTTATGGAAAAAACTTAGGCCTCACATTTCAAATAGCAGATGACACATTAGACTACAATTCTGAATTAAAATTATTTGGAAAAAATATTGGCAATGACTTTTACGAGGGTAAAGTTACTTTGCCTATAATTTTACTTTATCAAAAAGTAGACAAGTATGAAAAAGAAAAATTAAAATCTTTTTTTGAAAAAGATATACGTGAAAAGCAAAACTTAGAATATGTGCTAGATCTAATAAAAAAAAATAATATTATTAATGAGTGTTATAAAAAAGCGGAACATTATATTAATTTAGCATCTAATTCCTTGAGTGTATTTGAAGAATCAGAAGAAAAAAATGTATTAAAAAACTTAACATCTTTTAGCATTGAAAGAAATTTTTAGGGACTTAATAATACTTTTTTCCATTTTTTGGTTTTTCTAATATATTTTAATCTTTCATGGATTCTATTCTGTCCATCTAACCAAAATTCAATTTCTTTAGGTTTGATTCTCCAACCAGACCAATATTCAGGTCGTGGTATCTTATTTTTATTTGGAAATTTTTTCTTAAATTCCTCAATGGACTTATATAAATCCTGTCTTTTTTTTAAAATAGAGCTTTGCTTTGAGGCCCAAGCACCAATTCTGCTTCCATAAGCTCTTGAATTGTAATAAGCATCAGCTTCTTTTTTTGTTACCTTGCTAGCAATACCAATTATTCTAATTTGTCTTTGTAAACTTTTCCAGTGGAAGCACATAGAAATTTTTGAGGAATTTTTGATAGCCTTGCTTTTGTCACTATTAAGGTTTGTGTAGAAAACAAATCCATTTTTGTCAAAATCTTTAAGAAGTACCATTCTAACTGTCGGAAAGCCATTTTTGTTTACAGTTCCAACCGCAAATGCGTTTGGATCATTAATTTCAGTTTTTTTTGCTTTATTGAACCATTCTTCAAAAAGCTTTACTGGGTTATTATGATCTTTAAAGCAAAGATTTAGTCCAAGTGAGTTTTTTTCGTTCATAAATTTAAAAAAATAATTTATACATTAAGATAATGTCATTTAATACTTTTGGGAAGTTATTTAGATTTACTACTTGGGGAGAGTCACATGGTCCAGCTATTGGATGTGTAGTTGATGGCTGCCCTCCAAATATTCCAATAAAAGAAAGGGATATACAAAAAGAACTCAATAAAAGAAAGCCAGGACAATCTAAATTTACAACTCAAAGAAAAGAGGATGATAAAATCAATATTTTATCTGGTGTTTTTGAGGGTAGAACAACTGGAACTCCAATTTCTCTTATAATTTATAATAAAGATATGAGATCTAGAGATTATGAGACAATAAAGAATAAATTTAGACCAGGACATGCAGATTATACTTATTTTAAAAAATATGGAATCCGAGATTACAGAGGTGGTGGAAGACAATCTGCTCGAGAGACTGCTGCTAGAGTTGCGGCTGGTGCTATTGCAAAAGTTGTTTTGAAAAATAAAATTGGTAAGAAGTATCAAGCAGTTGGTGCTGTTACACAATTAGGAATATTAGGATGTGACTTAAAGAAATGGAGAGACAAAACAATTTCTAGTAACCCATTTTTTTGTCCTGATAACACTGTAATTAAACTTTGGGAAAAATATTTAATTGGGATAAGAAAAGCTGGATCATCTTGTGGAGCAATTATTGAGGTTAGAGCAAGAGGAGTTCCTTTGGGACTTGGAGCACCTATATACTCAAAATTAGATATGGACCTTGCAGCAGCGATGATGAGTATTAATGCTGTAAAGGGTGTAAATATTGGATCTGGGATGAACTCGGCAATGTTAACTGGTGAAGAAAACTCTGATGAAATTTTAAAAAAAAAGGGTAAAACTAGTTTCAAATCAAATAATGCAGGAGGAATTCTTGGAGGAATATCTACTGGACAAGAAATAAATGTTTCATTTGCAGTGAAACCAACATCATCTATTTTATCGTCAAGGAAAACAATTGACAGATTTGGGAAGAATACGACAATATCCGTAAAAGGAAGACACGACCCATGTGTTGGTATCAGAGCGGTTCCAATAGGAGAGGCGATGATGCATTGTGTAATTCTTGATCACTATTTAATGAATACAGCACAAAATAAAATTTAATTAGATTTTTTAATTAAAACTTTTGAATTTAAAGTATCTAAAATTTTATTTTCAATACCAATAGAATCTAAATTAGCAAACTTATACATTAGCTCTGGTTTGTCATGATCAATAAATCTATCAGGTAATATCATTGATCTAAATTTAAGATTGCCGTCTAATAAATTTTTTTCACTTAAAAATTGACTCACGTGAGATCCAAATCCTCCAATTGAACCTTCTTCTATTGTAATCAAAACCTCATGTTCCGCAGCGATTTGCCATATTAGGTTTTCATCTAATGGTTTTGCAAATCTTGCATCAAAAATTGAGATATCAACTCCTTTTTTTTTTAAATTTTCGGACGCCAAAATACACTCCTGTAACCTTGCTCCAAAATTTAAGACTGCAACTTTTTTTCCTTCTTTAATTATTTTTGCTTTGCCCAACTCGATTTTCTCAGTTATTTCAGGTAATTGAACTCCTATACCATTGCCCCTTGGATATCTAAAAGCTGATGGTCTATCGTTTATATCCATTGATGTATTTATCATTCTTACAAGCTCGGCCTCGTCGCTTGCGGCCATTACGACAAAATTTGGTAATGTTGAAAGGTATGTTATATCAAAAGATCCAGCATGTGTTGGGCCATCTGCACCAACTAACCCCGCTCTATCGATTGCAAATCTAACAGGCAAAGATTGTATTGCTACATCATGAACGACTTGATCGTAAGCTCTTTGAAGAAATGTTGAATATATTGCAGCATAAGGTTTATACCCTTCGGTAGCCATACCCGCGGCAAAAGTGACCGCATGTTGCTCGGCAATCCCAACATCAAACATTCTTTCTGGAAATTTTTTTCCAAATAAATCCATTCCTGTTCCTGATGGCATAGCAGCAGTTATACCAACGACCTTGCTATCTTTTTCTGCATGTTTGATTAATGAATTGGCGAATACTTTTGTATAAGAAGGAGTATTAGATTTAGACTTTTCTTGTTCTCCTGTTTTTATGTTAAATTTTGAAACACCATGAAATTTATCCTCTGATTTTTCAGCAAAGGAATAACCCTTTCCTTTTTCAGTTTTTACATGGATTAAAATTGGTCCATCATAATTAATATCTTTCACATTGTTAAATACTGAAACCATAGAGTCAATGTCGTGACCATCTATCGGCCCAATATAGTAAAATCCCATAGAATTAAATAATGTTCCACCAGTGACTGCAGATCTTAAAAAATCTTCAGCTTTTCCAGCTTGATTTTTAAATCTTTTTGAAAAAGCAGATATAATTAATTTTAATGTTTCTCTAAAACTAAAGTAAACTTTTCCAGATAAAATTTTTGCTAGATATTTTCTCATAGCACCAACAGGTTTTGCAATTGACATATCGTTGTCATTTAAAACAACAATCATCTTTGTTTTGCTTCCACCTGCATTATTCATAGCCTCATAAGCCATACCAGCACTTATCGCCCCATCCCCTATGACTGCAATTACATTGCCTGATTTATTTGATAACTTATTAGCTACTGCTATTCCTAATGCAGATGAAATAGAAGTTGAACTATGAGCGGCACCAAATGGATCATACTCACTTTCTGATCTTTTTGTAAAACCTGACAATCCCTCACCTTTTCTAAGAGTTCTTATTTGTTTTTTTCTACCAGTTAATATTTTATGTGGATAAGTTTGATGTCCCACATCCCAAACTAATTTATCATGAGGAGTATTAAATATATAATGTAAGACAACAGTCAATTCTACAACTCCAAGTCCAGCACCTAAATGCCCTCCTGTTTCAGAAACAACATCAATTAATTCTTGTCGAACTTCATCTGCCAAAATTTTTATATCAGATTGAGACAATTTTCTCACATCATCAGGGAAATTAATATTGTTAAGAAATTTATAATTATTGTTCATGTTGTTCTATTTAAAATATAATTTATTGTTTCTCTAAAATCGTCACCTTTTTTGCCAAAAATTTTTAAACTTTTAAATATTTTTAATTTAAGGTTATCCGCATATTTAATAGTATTATCAGTGCCTAGTAAACTTATTAAAGTAGCTTTTCCCATTTTAAAATCTTTTTTCGTTTGTTTTCCTGCACTAGATGTTTTACCTCTTAAATCTATCAAATCATCAGCAATTTGAAATAATAATCCAATTTCATTACCTATTTTATTAAACTTATTCAGATATTTTGTTTTACCAGACATTATAATAGGAGCAACACAACAAAAACTAAATAACTTTCCAGTTTTTTTGATTTGCATATCTATAATTTGTTTTTTAGTTTTTTTAATTTTTTCATAACTTAAATCTAAAAATTGTCCACCAGCAATACCTGTATGTCCCGAACTTTCAGAAAGTAAGTTTATTAGATTTATTTTTTTTTGATCATTTAAATTTAATCTTTTTTCACTTAGAATTTGAAATGCAATAGTAAGTAAAGAATTACCAGCAAGAATTGCTGTTGACTCACTAAATTTTTTGTGTGTAGTCAATTTTCCCCTTCTCAAATTATCATTATCCATGCATGGCAGATCATCATGTATTAGTGAATATGCATGTATGCATTCAACTGCTGCTGCAACTTGCAAAATATTTTTTTTATCTACTTTGAATATAGACCCAATATCAAAGAGTATTTTTGATCTTACTTTTTTGCCTCCAGGTAAAAGTCCATAAAGCATTGGTTTGACAAGCTCAGTTTTTTTTTTGTTTAGAAAAATATTTGTAAAGATAGTTGTTAGTTATATTAACTATTTTATTTAACTTTTTTTGCATTTTTATTTGATTTTATATCTTTAATTTTACGATTTGTTTTATCAGATATCTCTTTAAAATTTTTTTGGAATTTTTTTTCTATCTGTCTATTAATTTTTAATAAATTTGTATAATCCTCAGATGTATTTTCTAGACTATTTTTATTTTCTAAATTTTGAATAATTTCGTCAGCTAAATCAGTAAGCTCCTTTAATGATTTTGACGCAATATCATGTGGCAAATTTTTTTCATTCATATATTAGTTGGTAATATTATATGAAAAAGAATGATTCAAATATTAAAAAAGCAATAAAATACCTAAATAATAATGAATGTATAGCGATACCTACTGAAACAGTCTATGGACTGGCAGGAAATGCATATTCTGATATAGCAGTTTCGAGAATATATAAATTAAAAAAAAGACCTAGTAACAATCCTTTAATTGCTCACTATTATAGTCTTAATGAATTAAAAAAAGATTGTGAAATTGATAAGAATTTTATTAGGCTTTATAAAAAATTTTGCCCAGGTCCAATATCGTTCGTATTAAAATTAAAAAAGACAAGCAAAATTTCAAAAATTATTACAAATAATTCAAATTCAATGGCAGTAAGATTTCCAAGTCATCCTTTATCTAGACGACTATTAAAAAAAATTAATTATCCACTTGCAGCTCCTAGTGCAAATATTTCAACAAGTATAAGTCCAGTTTCAAAACAGGATGTATTTGATGAATTTGGATCTAAATTAAAGTTTATCTTAGATGGTGGTTCCTCAAAAATAGGTTTAGAATCAACTATCATAAATCTTATTGGAAAACCTCATATTTTAAGATTAGGGGGAATAAATAGTAAATTAATCTATAAATTAATTAATCAATTAGAAAATAAGAGTAAAAAAAAAATTAAAATAAAAGTTCCCGGTATTAGTAAATTACATTATTCACCTGGGATACCTGTGAGACTAAATGCCAAAAAAAATTTTCAAAATGAAGCATATATCTTGATAAAAAAAAGAAAAAAAATTAATAAAAACTATTTTTATATAAGCAAGACAAGTAATTTAAATGAAGCTGCAAAAAATTTATATAGGACGTTAAGAAAAATTAAAAAAAATGGGTACAAAAAAATTGCTATTGAAAAAATACCAAATATTAATATTGGTGAAGCTATTAATGATAGAATTTTAAGAGCATCTAAAAAATGAAAAAATTAATTGAAGTTAAGAACATAAAAAAAGATTATGGAAAAAAAGAAGCAGTAAAAGGTATATCATTTAATGTTAGGGAGGACGAAATTTTAGGTTTGCTTGGACCTAATGGATCTGGAAAAACAACAACTATTGGAATGTTATTAGGCTTACTTAAACCTACTAGCGGTGAAATATTTATCAACAATCTTAAACTTGAAGAAAATAGAATTGAAATTCTTGAAATGATAAATTTTATATCACCTTATATTGAACTACCTAAAAAACTTACTGTGAAACAAAATTTATATGTTTACTCTAAACTGTATAAAGTTAAAAATATTAAGGAAAGAATTGAGTATTTGTCAGAAAAACTGAGAATAGGTGAGTTATTAAATAGTATTACTGGGGAGCTTTCATCAGGTCAAAAAAATAGAGTAAGTTTGGCCAAGGCCTTAGTTAATGAACCAAAAGTTCTGCTGCTTGACGAACCGACTGCTTCTTTAGACCCAGAAGTAGGAG
>CACKUZ010000027.1 GCA_902603475.1 uncultured Pelagibacteraceae bacterium | reverse complement strand
GTTGTATTTCTGTAAATCTCAGCACCTCTATTTCTTGCGCCAGTAGCTAATGCTTGAGTTAAATCAGCAGGTTGAATATATCCATCTTCAGGATGTTGAATTGCTCCTATTAAGTCATCAGTATGACACAAAGGCCAAATTTCTTTTACTTGGTCTGGCGTTAAAAATTTTACATCTACGCCAATAGTTTGAGCAACACCAGCGTACTGATGGTACTCATCCATTCTATCCTTATTGTTTGCTAATCTAATGTTTGACACAACACTAAATCCAACATTCTTTCCTGTTTCTTCCTCTAAGCTTTTATAAAGGTTAACAGCATATTTATGTAATTGGCCAACCGAGTAGCTCATATTAAATAATGGAAGTAATCCAGCTGCATGCCAAGTAGAGCCTGAAGTTAATTCTTTTCTTTCTATCAAAACAACATCAGACCAGCCTTTTTTAGCTAAGTGATACAGAGCGCTAACACCAACTACTCCACCACCTACTACTACAACTTTTGCTTTTGATTTCATCATGCGATTTTTACTAAATTTTTCTTATAAACTAAACATAATTCTAATAGTCATAATCATCATCATCGTCATCTCTCCAACCCATTTGGTACATTAAATATGCGGCAGTTATTACACTCACCACTCCTGCAGCCATACCAAAATTTACTCCCATAGTTTGCCCAAAATAATACCATCCTATCTGAGTGGCACCAATTGGTGGGATGCAAAGTATTGCCATTAGTATTGCAATTCGTACTGGAAAACTTGGTTTTTTCATTAAATAGAAGAGCCCATTGGCATTGGTTGAGATACAGCAGTA
Source organism: uncultured Pelagibacteraceae bacterium (assembly GCA_902603475.1). Classification (GTDB taxonomy): domain Bacteria; phylum Pseudomonadota; class Alphaproteobacteria; order Pelagibacterales; family Pelagibacteraceae; genus Pelagibacter. The sequence continues at coordinate 8,374 of CACKUZ010000027.1, read as the reverse complement.
GTTAGCCAACAATTTTTTAAAAATCCGTCAATTTCATATTTTTCAACTTGCCATTTAAATTTGTAATACTTTTTATCCTTGTCCATAATGGTCACTTCAAAAGTCGAAACACCTTTTGATTTATAAACTTCTACAATCTCATAATTTTCATGGTTTAAAAGCATCGAATAAGAATCAGTCTTAATCATGTTTTTAAATCTCTCAATAGGTCCTGTAACTCTTTGATTGTTTGGGTGAGCAAAAAACCAGGTTTGAATGATACCGCTATCTTTTTCAGGACTATCGTTCTTCATTAAAGCATTGAGTTGTATCTCAATAACTTCTCTTGGCTTTATCTCTGGATTTGGTTTTCTTATCTCAGCAGATAATTCATTAAATGAAAAAATAAATAGAAAAAAGATGCTATAAATTGCTGGCTGTATTTTTAACATCTTCCAAAAATTCAATTCTTTTTTCATTTGAAACAAATGGTACAGCAAAATATCGTTTATAGGTAATGTCATAAATACCACACTTATTAAAGATACCTTTTTTAATTCTTCTAAGCGGTAAATTTAAAAAAAAATCTGAAATTGAAAATCTTGGAGAGCCGTATGTGCAGAAAATAATAGCTTTTTTACTTTTTAGTTTTCCTACAGCATAACCATGATTACCAATAAGTTTCTTAAAAGAAAAAGCCCAAGGTGGTGCTAATACTTTATCTATCCACCCCTCTAATATAGCTGGCATTCTATAGTTCCAAATAGGTGCTACAAGGACAATTAGATCTGTTTCATCTATTTTTTTTCTGTGATCTAAAACCACTTCATCAGCTTTTTCACCTGCATATACTGGATTAAACTTTTCTTTATATAGATCTATGCAATCGACTGAATGACCCTTTTCCTCTGCTGATTTTATGAAAGCATCTTTGATTGCTGAATTGAAAGATTTTTCATTATAATGACCATAAACTAAAAATACTTTTTTCATTAATCTTTCAGAACTGGAAAAACTGGATTAGATTTTTGAAAAAGTTTTTGATATTCCTGCTTTATGCATCTGTTAGAAATAAACTCAATATTTTCTTTGTCTGCGATCGATTGAGCTTCATCACTATGAATTCCATATTGTAACCATAATACTTTAGTTCCTTTTTTAATTGCTTCTTTTGCAATACCTTCTGCTTCATTTGAAGGTCTAAAAACATCAACTATATCGATCTCTTCTTTGATTTTATCTAAGCTTTCAACCATGGGTTCGCCATTTACAATTTCACCAACTGCAAAAGGGTTTATGGGTATCACTTTATAACCAAAGTTTTGCATATACTTCATGACTACATTTGCTGGTTTTCTTTTAAGATTTTTTTTATCTTCACCTTTTTTCTCAGAGCTAACACCAATCATTGCAATGACTTTTGATTTTCTTAAAATAGATTTGATTTGATCGTCGTTCATAATTTATTTTTAAAATAATTATTATTTATTTTTCCAGTTTGGTTTTCTTTTTTGTAAGAATGCCGATATTCCTTCTTTTGCATCTTGTGAAGCCATATTTAAAGTCATCATTTTACTAGTAAACTTGTATGCATCTCCCAATGGCATTTCTAATTGTTTGTAGAAGGCTTGCTTACCAATTTTAATAGTCAAATTTGATTTTGAAGAAATGGTTTTTGCAATTTTTAAAACTTCTGAATTAAGTTTTTTACTTGAATAACAATCATTTATTAAACCAATATCTTTTGCATATTTAGCATTTATTGGTTCTCCAGTTAAAAGCATTTTCATCATTATTTTTCTAGTCACTTTTCTACTAACTGCAACCATTGGTGTACTACAAAACAAACCAATATTTACGCCAGGAGTAGCAAATGTTGCTGTTGTTGTGCTGTAAGCCAAATCGCAACTAGCAGCTAATTGGCAGCCTGCAGCATAAGCTGCTCCATGAACTTTTGCTATGACTGGTTTTTTTCCTTCTACAATTTTCATCATTAATTTTGAGCACAAGTTAAATAATTTTAAATGATTTGATCTATTTTTTATTCCACCAACTTCTTTTAAATTATGTCCTGCACTGAAACCTTTGCCTGATCCTTCTAAAATTATAACTTTAGTATTATTGTCTTTATCAAGTTTAATAAAAGTTTTTAAAAGATCTCTTAACGTTTTAAATGATAATGAATTATACGTTTTTGGGTCATTAATTATTACATTGCTTATACCATTGCTTAATTTTTTGATCTTAACATTCATAATGAGTTTGTTTTTCCTATTTTAGCTTGCCATCTTCTCTCATTTTAGCTCTAATTTTGGTAGCTGAAATTTTTTGTATTTCTTCAGATAAGACTATTTCTTCAATTTTATACCCTACACCTCTTCCATAACATATGTTAGTTATATTTGGGACCATCATTACTTTAAATCTACCCTCAAATTCTGGATTTAATTTATCTTCTATATTTTTTTTTACTGTTTCAAAATCAAAAGGATTATCATCAACTCCCTGAACATCTCTAATTTGAATACAAACTTGACCAGTTTTTTTTATAATTTCTTTAAATAAAGTGTAATGACCTTCGTGGAAAGGTTGCCATCTTCCAAGCATCTGCGCAGTTGGTTTTTTATTATCCCATTCATAGCTCATTGGACTATCTCCTTTATAATTTTTTCAGCCCAAACACTAGCATCTTGGGAGGTTACATGAAAATCATATTTTTCAGGCTTTATAAACATCTGATTTGTGTCTTCAAATCTTCCTTCTTTAATTGTATCTACCCAAATTATATAATCTGCTGGAAACAAACTCCTTGCTTCTGGTGTAGGACAAATAAAATCAGCAACTACAAAATTACCTTCACTTTTTAATTTTAAAGCAAAATCTGCCATTCTTTTTGCTTGTCTTTTTCTTCCTTCTTCTGAAAAATCCCAATCATCTGCGGCTTTTCTAACTTCGTCTGCATTTAATCTTTTTGCATTCAGCTTTGGAGCCAGTTGTTCAGCTAAAGTAGTTTTGCCTGCTCCCGGCAGGCCCATAATTAAGATTATCTTCATTTGGAAAATTATAGCATTTGAATACCTACACCAGTCTTTGGGTAGGTATAAAGATTATAATTTGCACAAAGTTCATCACCTGGCTTTAGATCTTTTATTGATACCATAAAGAAATATTTAGCATCAGGTTTCTCTGATAAATTGTAATACATGTTTTCTAAATTATCATCGTTATCGTTAAATTTTTTTGCTTTAACGGTTGGATCAATTGGATCACCAAATTTTAAAGTCGGTAAAACATTTGATACTAGTCTTTGAATTGTTGGACTGTCTGAGTGATTATAAAAACCACCTAATGGAGTTCTAATATATTTATTTTCGAATTGTTCGTCTCTAATATGTGTAATACCAATAAATGTATTTGCTTTTATTTCCTTTGTTGCAAATAAACCAAGACCTTCAATTGGAGAATGCTTAATTGTAAGCTCATCTGGTAATGGTCTATACATAAATTTTCACTTTCTACACAAGGTTGGTTGATACCCACTTGTGAAATTGATGAGTGGGATTATCCATATCAGGAGAAAAATTTCCACCATTATATGCATTAGAATTGCGGCCTATTTGCATCCGTTGAATGATATCTACATCTTCTTTCTGAATGCCCTCCCACAATTTATGGTTTTGTTTTCTCAATGATTTAAATTTTTCAAATTTAGCAGCTTTTTCACCAACATAATATATCTCCATATGTTCTAAAGTATTTTCATGATCTATTGGCTCTAGCCAATATGCATAATAATGATCTTTATGAATACCTAACATAACATTAGGAAAGAGAGCAACATACTCTGCAATATTCTCTTTATTTTTTGGCCAATTAGGAAAGCTTGGAAATTTTTCCTTTCCTTTAAATTTAGGATTGTAATTTGTTGTTCCTTGTCCAGCAAATCGATTGGGTAAACCTTGAATATGATAATGATCATCTACTTTAGAATATTCATTTAGCCCAGGATGTACCCAAGGCAAATGATAACTCTCACAGTAATTCTCAATTGCAAATTTCCAATTACATTTTGCTTTTAATTTAAAGTATCCAAAATCATTAGCATGATTTATTAACTCTCTATCTTTACTTATCCAAAATTTAGACCATCTTTTGTCTAAGGGTTGAATATATTCTTTAAAAGGGATTTGATTATTGCTAATATTTACAATTATTAAATCAAGCCATACATAAGATTTTATTTCTTTAAGATTGCTTTTCGATTTATCAAATTTTGAGCTTTGATGTTTGTTCATGCCACCAATATGAGGAGTTGCTACCAATTCTCCATCCATTGTATAAGACCAAGAATGGTAAGGGCATCTGATTACATTTCTGATTTTGTAAGGTTTATCTACAAGCTTTACACCTCTATGACTACATACATTATGAAAAACTTTAATTTTATTTTTTTTATTTCTAACTATAAGCAATGGCAGACCTAAGAGATTAAAAGGCTTTGCGTCACCTACTTTTGGCAGTGAGCTAGCTGTGCCAATTACTGTCCATTTATCCTCAAAAAGTTTTTTTCTTTCTATTAAAGTATACTCTTTACTTGTGTAACATTCATTAGGTAAACCGTGTGCTTTGCTAATTGGTTGTTTGACAACATCTAATTTTTTCTTTTCAATAATCTTGTAAATTTCTGACATTATTTAGTTACTTCATATAGACCCAACCAAGCATTGACATCTTTACTTGCTATATAATCTGACTTAAAAAATTCTAATTCTTTCCACTTTCTTTCTTCATTTAATTTTTGAATCTTTTTATCAAAACCATACTCTTCATAAATGCCTTCATTAATTGTAAAGCAAATAAGACCTCTGTTTTTTGTGATCCTTATAAATTCATCAAGTGCTGGTGGTTTCACATGACCAAAAGTAAATGTTCCAACGCACATTAGCGCGTCGTAATCATTATCTTTTTCATTTATTGGTTTATTTAAATCAACTTTTTCTAATTTCTTGTAAAGATTGTTTGGAACTAAATCTAAAAGTTTTTGTGATAAATCAGCGCCATAAAAATCAGAAAAACCATATTTTTTTAACTCTAAACCAACTAATCCTGTGCCACATCCAGCATCGTAGATTTTTATATTTTTTTCTTTTTGGTATTTTGCAAATACTTCAGACGTCTCTTTTGGACCTGTATAATTCCAATCAAGCATGTCTTTGTCATATTTATTTTTTAGTCCCCATTCATCATAGAATTCCATAACCTCTTTTGTTTCTTTAAGCTTATAAATGGGTACTTTGTTTCCAACGTCTTTCTGAGCCATAAGATTTAGTATTTTTTTAACAATTTATTTTTAAATATGCAGGGTATAAAGACAATTTTCACACAACTAAGGGTTGAAACCAGTTTGCAATTTATCCCTCTATATGTTCTGATGAATTATAATTAATTAATTAGGAGATAATAATGAAATTAAAAAGAATATTGCTTTCTGCATTATTTGTTTTGGGCGTTACATCGTACAGTAATGTTGCTAATGCAAAATGTGGAGACATTACTATTGCTAATATGAACTGGGCTTCTGCAAATTTTATGGCTGAAGTTGACAAAATCATATTAGAGGAAGGTTATGGATGTAATGTTGAGCTTGTGCCTGGTGCTACAATGCCTACATTTACTTCGATGCAAGAAAAAGGTGAGCCAGATATAGCTCCTGAGTTTTGGGCAAATGCAGCAAAAGTAGAGTTAGAAGCTGCTGTAGCTGAAGGAAAACTTCACTCAATTAATAAAGCACCAATTACTGGTTTAGGTGAAGGTTGGTGGGTATTGCCAGCAACTTTAGAGAAGCATCCGGAACTTACAACTGCCGATGCAATTTTAGAAAGACCTGATCTATTTCCACACCCGGAAGATCCATCAAAAGGTGGATTTCATATTTGTCCTCCAGGATGGAATTGTGAACTAAGTAACAGAAATCATTTTAGAGCTTGGGGAATGGAAGCCAAAGGTTGGGCTATAGTAGAAACAGGATCAGCAGCAGGTCTTGATGGTTCAATTGCAAAAGCTGCAGAAAGAGGTGAAAACTGGTTTGGTTACTATTGGTCACCAACTGCTATAATTGGAAAATATGGAATGATAGCTGTGGATATGGGTGAGTACGCTGGTAAAGATAACTGGGATAATTGTTTATCAAAACCAGAGCAAGAGTGTGCTAATCCTCTAAAATCTTCATGGGTAAAATCTGAAGTTTATTCAGTCGCCACTGACAATTACAAAAAAACTGCCGGAAAAGAAGGTATGGATTATCTTGAGAAAAGAACATACCCAGGTCCTGTAATGAATGGAATGTTAGTTTGGATGGGAGAAAATCAAGCTGAAGGTGCAGATGCAGCAATTGAATTTTTGAAAACACAAGAGGACGTTTGGTCTAAATGGGTTTCAAGTTCAGCGGCTAAAAAAATCAAAAAAGCACTTTAATAAAATAAAATTGTCGAACCCGTTGTAAAACGGGTTCGATTTTAAAAAATAAATTAATGGACTTCTTTACTAAAATTCCTGTAATGGATAGAACAGCTCTAAGAGAGTTGAAAAAAGGAATAGATTTAAGTTTTAAAGATTTTTCAAGAGCTTATGGTGACGGTATAGAGAGTTTTTTTGATCCTCTGTTATATTTTTTAATTTGGTTGGAAAAATTATTAGTCAATAGTCCTTGGCCTATCGTTATTGGAGTATTTGCTTTATTGGCTTGGATTGGGTCGAGAAGTATAAAGCTAGTCATAGGAACTGTAATTTGTTTTATAGTTATAGGTTATTTTGGAATGTGGAAAAATTGTATGGCAACTGTTGCTATAATTTCTGTTTCAACATTAGTTTGTATAGTTGTTGGTATTCCAATTGGGGTATTAATGTCAAAATCAAGTAGAGCAGAAAAGGCTGTGTTACCAATATTGGACATGATGCAAACTATTCCAAGTTTCGTTTATCTTATACCTATAATAATGCTTTTAGGAATAGGGAAAGTACCTGGTTTATTGGCAGTTTGTATTTATGCTTTACCTCCAGTAGTTAGGTTAACAAATCTTGGAATTAGAGAAGTAGATAAAGAAACACTTGAGGCAAGCGAAGCATTTGGTGCAACTCCAATGCAAAAGTTAAAATCTGTTCAAATTCCGTTGTCTTTGCCCACAATATTCGCTGGCATAAACCAAACAATTATGATGGCGTTGGCAATGGTAGTAATCGCATCAATGATAGGAGTTAAAGGTCTGGGAGTACCTATTTTACAGGCTATTTCTAATCAATATTTAGCGCTTGGAATGATGAATGGACTTGCCATAGTAGCTCTAGCGATCATCTTTGACAGAGTAACACAGCAGTATGGTCAGAGAATTCAAAAACACAGAGGTCAGAAAAAATAACCCTGACACTTTGATCTAATATTTTTCTAGACAGTTATTTAGAAATAAATAATTATCCATTAATGAATTTTTCATTAGAAATTGGACCTCACACAGATCTTAATACTTTACCAGGTGTTAATGATGTATATGTCACAATGCTACCTGGAGGTGATTATAAGGAGACTGCTGATAAATCTGGAGATTTAGTAAAAAAAGGATTTAATCCGGTTCCTCATTTTCCTGCTAGATCAATAAATAGTGAAAGTGAATTAAAAGATTATGTTTCAAGATGCAAAGATTTAGGTGTGAAACAAGTTCTAGTTATTGGAGGCAGTCGAGAACCAATTGGAAAATTTGATAGTTCCTATCAGATATTAGAAACAGGATATTTTGATGGGATAAGGATTGGAATTGCTGGACATCCAGAGGGTAGTCCTGATATATCCGATTCAGAATTAGAAAAAGCAATGATAGATAAAAAGCCTTACGCTGATTATATAGTTACTCAATGGTTACTAGATTCTCAGCCTATTGTTGACTTTATTTCTAAACAAACAATACCAGTTCATGTTGGAATAACTGGGCCCATGAAAATTTCTAGCTTAATTAAGTTTGCAAATATTGTTGGGGCAAAAAATTCCATTAATTTTCTTAAATCTAATTTTAGTAAGGCATTAGATTTATTGAAACCTAAAGACCCTAATGATCTAATTGGGAAAGTTAAATCGCATACTGATTATTTTCACATTTATACATTCGGCGGCTTGAAGGAAACTAACAAGTGGTTGAAGGAGAATAACTATGTCTAATGAATTTGACTATAGTAAGTTAAGACACGTAACATCAGTAGACCAATCTGATAGAAAAGTGCCTTATAATTTAAGACAAAGCGGACCAACAAAAGTTGAAATGTTAATTTCAACTCGTGTAAGAAAATCACCCTACTGGCATTTATCAATGAAAGCAGGTTGTTGGAGAGCAACTGTATACAATCGTAT
>CACKUZ010000026.1 GCA_902603475.1 uncultured Pelagibacteraceae bacterium | reverse complement strand
GCTGTGTTAGGTTACTTAGACCAAGCTGGTGGAAGTATCATTGATGGTTCATTAGACTCAGGTGCGTTTGACGTATTTGTTTTATCTGATGGAATGATCGGTGACTCTTTAACTGACAGATTCGGAAATGATCTAAACAAATCATTTGGATCTTTGCCAGGATCAATGGGTAAAGGTGCTACAATATTTAAAGGTGTAGCTGGTGGAGCAGGAATTGATTCATCTGGACCTTATACTTCAGAGTCTTACGATGCAGCAGCATTAATAGTTTTAGCTATGCAAGCAGGTGGTAAAGCTGATCGAGCTACTGTTCAAGCAAATGTAATGTCAGTTGCAAATGCTCCAGGAGAAAAAATATATCCAGGAGAATTAAAAAAAGCATTAGATTTACTTGCTAGCGGTAAAGCAGTTAACTACGAAGGTGCATCTAGTGTTGAATTTACTGATGTTGGAGAAGCATCAGGTGCCTTTATTGAAAAAGAAATTAAAGGTGGAAAATTCAAAGACAAAAAACAAAGATAATATTTGTTAAATTTAACTCCAGCGGTGAAAGCTGCTGGAGTTTTTTTTATTTTAGAATACTCATAAAAACATAAACTGATAGCAAGGTCATGAAGAGGACTATAGAATAATTAATTGTTTTCCATAGTCTTTCACTACTTATATAATTAGATAAGAATTTTGAGAGATATCCTAGTATAAAAAAGAAAAGAAATGATGAAAATGATGCTCCAATACCAAAAAGGTATTTTTGAGTTATTAAAAAATCTTTAGAAAAGTTACCTAAAAAAAATACCGTATCTGAATACACATGTGGATTTAAGTAAGTAAAACCAAGTGTTTTAAGAACTGTAGAGATAAAAGTATTTCTATCAGAATTTTTATTAATCGAAATTTGATTATTAATCGACTTTAATTTCCTCCAGATAAAATTTATTAAAAACAAAAGAAGGAGAAGATTTAATATGAGTTCTATTAATGGTGAAAAAAAACTCTGGAAATGATGAAATAGAAATATTCCTAAAAAAATAAGTATAAAATCAGATAATGAACAAATTAAGCAAACAATAAATACATGTTTCTTTTTAAGACCTTGTTCAATTACAAATATATTTTGTGCTCCAATTGCTAGGATTAAACTAAGACCTGTAAGAAAACCAAAAATTAAATAGCTCACTTTTCAAGATTATTGTTTAATAATCTTTTCAGGAATTATGCCCTGAGGTCTAAATCTCATTATTAAAAGAAGACCTATTCCAACTAATAAAAATCTAAAATACGGTGCACTATTTATTAAATGAATTTTTATCTCATTTGTTTCTGGAAGATGCGCAGTAAATAGATTTATAAAAAATAATGCAATTGGTGCAGCTTCTACCCATAAAAACCAAACTACAAAACCACCAAGAATTGCTCCAAAATTATTACCTGTTCCACCTACAATTACCATCACCCATATAACAAATGTATATCTCATAGGTCGGTAACTTCCTGGTGTAAATAATCCATCATTAGTTACCATCATTGCTCCCGCTATTCCAACAATGGCTGAACCTAAGATAAATATAAATAAATGCTGTTTAACAACATTCTTTCCCATTGCACTTGCCGCTTCTTCATTATCTCTTATGGCTCTCATCATTCTTCCCCAGGGTGAATAAAGTGCTTTTTGAGTAACTAACAATAAAATAATAACTACTACTAAAAATAACCCAGCAAAACAAAGTTTTACATAAATTGAAGACGCATCTATTACTAATTGGTTTAAAAGGTCTTGTCTTTCCGTAAGTGAGTTGGTTAATGATAATTTTGTATTATGAAGTTTTTCAACTAGGTTTATAAACCATGGTGATGTCTGTAAATCTATCTCATAAGGAGCAGGTCTCTTTAATCCTATAACATTTTTTACACCCCTCGCTAACCAATCCTCATGTTTAATAATTGAAACAACTATTTCTGCTATTAATAAGGTTGCTATGGCTAGATAATCTGCTCTTAAACCTAGTGCAACTTTTCCAACTATAAATGCTAAACCAGCTGCAAAAAAACCACCAACAATCCAAGAGAATAAAACTGGCATTCCTAATCCACCTAAAAAACCAGTTTTAGCTGGCTCAACAGCCTCTATTAATTCGATGGCTGGTCCTGAAATTATTTTGATAAGCAAAAGCCCAACTATAATTATTCCTGCAACTAAGTAGTTTCTTTTCTTTGATTTATCTATGTTTTTGAGAACATATCTTATAGAAAATATCATTAAAACTATAAGAAGAAGACTCATCAGCATGTTTACTCCTCCAACACTCCATGCTTCAGAAACTGGAGCAACAGAAACAAGTACTACTGCTAACCCCCCTAAAGCTGTATAGCCCATTATTCCAAAGTTTATAAGACCTGCATATCCCCATTGAATATTTGCACCCATAGTCATTACAGCTGAAATCATACAATAATTAAAAATTGTCAAAGCAATAGACCAAGACTGAAAAATACCTACTAAAATTATTAGACCTAACATAATTGAGTAAGCAATAATTATATTTAAGTAATTCTTCATATTTTCTTTCCTTCAAAAATCCCTGATGGTCTAAATACCAAAACAATGACCAAAATTGAGAATGATATTGCAAACTTGTAATCTGTAGATAAAAGTTGCATCAAAGAGTTTGGTTCCAGTTGTTCTGGTAAAATATAAATGAAAAATCTTTTATATGCATACGTGAGAAATATTTCTGCGAATGCAATTAAATACCCACCAAGAAAAGCACCATAAGGATTACCAATACCTCCAGCTATAGCTGCAGCAAATATAGGAAGCATATTATTAAAATAAACAAAAGGTCTGTAGCTTTTATCTAAGCCATATAATACACCTCCTATAGTAGCTAAAATTCCTGCAATTATCCAAGTTATAAGAACTACTTTTTTTGGATCTATTCCTGAGAGCAATGCTAAATCCTCGTTATCTGAATAAGCTCTCATACTTGTTCCTGTTTTTGTTTTATTTAAAAACCAAAATAAGATCGCAACTAATATAATAGTTACTACAATAGTAATGATTTGTGTTGATTTGATTGTTAACCCTTCAGCTAGTCCTGTCATATCTTTAAATTCTGACGCTTTTAAGATAAATTTTTCCCCATCCATAAATCTTCTATCAGTGGGACCAATAATTATTCTAATAATTGCTTGGGTTACGAACATTACACCAATACTAACCATTGCTAATTGCACTGGGGGACTTTTATTTATTCTATAATAACTAAAAACTGTTTTATCTATGATGAGCATATAGAATATCATCATTGCAACGGCAAATGGTATAGTCAGTAAAGCTGTTGGTAAAAAACCAAAACTTATTCCTTTTGATTGCAGATAATAAGTAAATAAAACTGCGAACATAGTACCAAAAGACATCATGTCTCCTGTTGCAAAATTAGCAAATCTCAAAATTCCATAAATAAGGGTAACAAATATTGCTCCCAAAGCTAATTGAGACCCATAGGTTAAGGCAGGTAATATTGTGTAATTCAATAATACAATAATTGCATTGATAAAATCCATAATTAAGCTCCTAAAAATGACCTTCTTACTTCTGGATCATTTAACAATTCCTTTCCAGAACCTTCAAATTTATTTTCACCAGTCACTAAAACATAACCACGGTCTGATATGCTAAGTGCTTGTTTTGCATTCTGCTCTACCATAATAATTGCCACTCCGGTTTTTTTAACTTTAACTATATGTTCGAACAGTTCATCCATCACAATAGGTGAAACACCAGCAGTTGGTTCATCTAACATTAAAACTGATGGCTGTATCATTAAAGCTCTTCCTAAGGCTACTTGTTGTCTTTGACCACCAGATAATTGTCCAACAACTTGGTCTCTTTTTTCTGCTAAAATTGGAAATAATTCGTAGATTTGATTAATGACTATATCGATATCATCTTTTCTAAGAAATCCACCTATTTCAAGATTTTCTCTTACTGTCAATTCTGAAAAAACATTTTTTGTCTGTGGCACAAAAGAGATTCCTCTTTGAACTCTCTCTTGTGGGGAAAATTTGGATATGTCTTGATCTTCTATAACTACACTTCCAGATTTTAAATTTAATAAACCTAACATTGCTTTCATGGCAGTAGATTTTCCAGCACCATTTGGACCTAGGATTGCAACAATTTCCCCTTTGTCGACATTAATAGAACAAGAATTAATAATATCTGGACCATCACCATAACCACCTGTCATATTATTTCCCTCAAAAAATGCCATCAGCTGGTTTCTCCATTAATTTTTTTTCCTCTACCGAGATAGCTTTCTATAACTTGCTCATTTTTTTTTACTTCATCCGAGGTTCCTTCAAATAGAACTGCACCCTCTGACATTACAATTACTGGGTCGCACATCCTACTAATGAAATCCATATCGTGTTCAATCATACAAAATGTATAATTTTTTTCTTTATTAAGTCTTAAAATTGCAGTTCCCAGTTCTTTTAATAGTGTTCTATTAACACCCGCCCCTACTTCATCTAATAAAACTAATTTGGCATCTACCATCATAGTTCTGCCTAATTCTAGTAATTTTTTTTGACCTCCTGACAAATTTCCTGCTCTTTCATTAGCTAAGTGCTTTAAATTTAAAAATTCTGCTACATCATATGCTTTAAGTCTAATTTGTTCTTCCTCTTCTTTAATAAGTTTAGGCTTTATAAATGCATTTAACAGTATTTCTCCAGTTTGGTTTCCTGGAACCATCATTAAATTTTCTAAGACGGTAAGATTAGAGAATTCATGTGCAATTTGAAAAGTTCTTAGAAGACCTTTTGAAAATAATTCATGAGATGGTATATCTGTTATGTTTTCATTATTAAAAAAAACTTTTCCTTTTGAGGATTTTAAATTTCCTGCAATAAGATTAAATAGCGTGGTTTTTCCAGATCCATTTGGACCAATAATTCCCGTAATTGTTCCTCTTTTAATGGTTAATGAACAATCAGATACAGCAGCAAGTCCTCCAAAATATTTTGAGATATTTTCTATTTTCAGAATATTTAAATCTGATGACATAGAGAATTATACTTTGTTAAGTCTTTTAAGAATACTATTTAATGTTTTCTCTGTAGACTTATAAAAACCTGCTTTTCTAAGTTCTTGAACTCCTTGTTCATTTAATCCTTTGGGAGTTTGAGACTCTTTAACTAAAAATTTTAGGTCCTTATCAGAGTTTCTTAATGCATCTTCAGACAATGCAACAAACAATGAAGTTATATATTTTTGAGCTTTATCTTTTTTAACACCACGTTGTACAAGCCAATTAGACATAGTATTTAATAATTCATAAAATGGAGCCATCATACCTGATGTCGACCAAAAATTTTTAGATAACTTTTCATTATTTATTTCAACTGTTATTCCAAGTTTATTAAAAAAGTTTTTTAATGTTTTATTTGGAGGAAAAACTGGAATTGGTCCTTTTCTTAATGATATTGGTGGAAGTGGTATAGCTCTAAAAATTTTTGCTTTTACATTAATTAATTTTTTTAACCTTGGCAAAGTAATTGTTGAGATAAAACTTATTATTGTTTGGTTAGATTTAAATTTTAACGTTTTGATTATTTTCTCACCAACTGTAGGAGTAACAGCAAGAAAAATCCAATCACAACTATTAATAATTTCTTGATTTGACTTGCCAATACTTACTTTTTTATTTTTTTTTGATAATTTTTTTGCGATATAAAGATTTCTAGGTGAAACTAAAATCTTGGAATATTTAATTTTTGACGAAGAAATACCAGTAACTACTGATTCAGTTATTTTTCCAGTTCCTATAAAACCCAGTTTCATAGAAGTAATTACTATACTTAATTATTAAAAAAGGAACCTCTAATTCTAAGCAATTCCCTTGATAATTTTTTGTTTTCTTTGAATGGTTTTCTTCCATGTAGCCAAAAGTAATTATTTGCAACTATAGCACTACCCACGGGTAGAGAGGTTACAATTTTATTTTGGCTTCCCTCTAATGAATCTGATAATTTTTGAAGAAATAAACCCTGCTTCATATTTTTTGGTTCTGGAAATTGATCTATATAGGAAATTGTAGCTTCTCCGTTTTGATCTTTTGAAAAAACTGGATGCTCAACTTTATAACCTACATTTTTACTCTTAGGTGAACCCCAAATAAAATCTTGCTTACCAATTTCATCATTTGCTAAATCTGATAAATGTTCCCAATCATCAAGATGTAATAAAGCAGTTTCTCCACCATCTACATTTTCTTCCTCTAATTTTGACATCAATATCCAATCAGTAGTCTCTTTTACATAAGTGCCGTCAGTATGAAGATCCATGTTTATATATGCTTTTCTTAAATAAGAGTCGCTATTATCCTCGTGCTTTACATGAAATCTCGCATAATATTTTCCTGCCATTGAGTCATGATTAGGGTTACCAATTAAATGAGTAATTGCTGTAGATAATTTAATTAAAAATGTTTGATCAATTTTAGATGAAATATTTTTAGGTCCTATTATGAAACATCCTGTATTTCTATTTTTTAATATATGGTTTAAAAGTTTACCCAGATCATGAGATGTAGTCTCATCTAAACTTTTTGCAATTGTGAAACGTGTAAAAGGTTTATATTCGAGTGCAGTAATATCAAATTTTTTAAACGGAAATATAAGTCTTTCTATTATTTCGTCTTCAATTTTAATATTTATAATTCTTTTTGATTTTTCATGAAAGGATATTTCAAATCCATTTATTTGTTTTAAATCTTGCATTAATTTATTTTATTGCAAATTCCTATTGAGTCTGGTCCACAAATTTCACCATTAGTCCAGGTCGCACCTATTAGGTTAGCTCCATCAAAATTTGCATTCAAAATATTTGAAGACGTAAAATTTGCTTCCATTAAGTTTGAATTTTGAAAATTTGTATCAATCAATGTAGATCCCATGAAGTCCACTCTTGTTAAATTAGCACTCGAGAAATTTGAAAGTTCAAGGTTCGCACCTGTTAAAATTGACTCATACAAATTCGCTCTAATAAACGATGACTCAGAAAATGTGCCAAATGAAAGATTTGAATTCATCATTATGCTCTTGTCAAAATTAACTTGGATAAAACTTGCAAAAGATAGATTTGAATTAGGAAGGTAACTTCCTTGTAAATCTTGACCATCTGAAAATTTACATTTTGTGTAATCTACACCATCAGTTATAGGATCATCACAACCAGCGTTTACATTACTGCTAAAAATTAAAAAAAATATAATAAAAATAAGTTTTTTCATACCACAAAACTATTTAATGCAGCCAAAATTATAGCAGATAATACTGTTGGATAAACTAAATTTCTTTTTGTGACATAAAAAATTAATATTGATAATAAAATTACAATTATCCTTGAAATATAGTTGACTTCGGAAAGATCTCCTGACGGAAATATGAGTATTCTTGAAATTAAGGCAGCTAAAGTTGAATATGCTATACAATTAAACCATCTATAAATTTTAGACTTTTCACTAATTTTTTCTGAGGTAAATGCTCCAAGAAATCTCGATAAATAAGTTGCTAAAGAAGTTACTATTATTGCTAAAACTATATTAACTGCCATATTTTTCTCCAATAAAATAAGAAATTGTTCCAGCAACCAACCCACCGATAAGCACACTCCACTCGGGAGAAATAAAATAAAAAATAGGTCCTAATAATGCACCAAGTAAAATTGCAGATGTAAGTTGTACTGTCTTCATTACACCTATCATTGCACACATAAAATAAATTGGGTTTATTATCGCTAGAGCAATAATCATATCTCTATTTAAAAAATCAGAAGCATAAAAACCAATAATGGTTGAAAAAATTGCAACTAACCATGTAGCTGTTCCTATACCAATCCAAAAATCTATTCGGTATTTCCTTTCTATTTCCTCATAGTTACTTTTTAAAATCAACCACGATGAAACAGCAACAAAATGACATGATAAGTAATATTTCCATCTTGGTTGGCTTTCATGTTTTAATAATGGCATAATTGAAACTGTCATTGGATAAAGTCTTGAGTTAACTAACCATACTGCGAGAAAAATATTTACAAGCGAGGCACCAATTAACATAGACTCTGCCATGACTAAAGATCCTGGAAGAGCGTAAGTTAACAAAGTTGAAAATATACTTTCTTGAATAGTAAAACCTAAATTTTTAAGTAAAGCGCCAATTGCAACAAAACTCGCACCCAAGGCAATGGCTGGACTATCAAACTTTTTTGATGCAAGTATTCCTTGAAGAAAATATTTGGAGTTGATCATCAACCGCCTAAAAATAGACGACCCACATCTGGATTATTTAGAAGTTCATCTCCTTTACCTGCAATAGCAGTTTGTCCAGAAACTAAAACATATCCAATGTCGGCAAACTCCAAACCCTTTTTGGCATTTTGTTCAACCAATATAATTGTTTTTTTCTCATTTTTTTGAAGATCATCTAAGATTTCAAATACCATTTGAATATATCTTGGTTCTAATCCAATTGAAGGTTCATCAACTAATAAAATAGATGGTTTCATTACTAAAGCTCTAGATATTTCTAACAATCTTCTCTCACCACCAGACAAAACTTTAGCTGGTTGGTTTCTTCTATTTCTTAATCTCTCATATTTCTGAAGAACTCTCTCTGCTTCTTCAAATGACTCTTCAGTTTTATCTTTTATATATCCACCCATTAAAAGGTTTTCTTCTACAGTCATGTCTGGAAAAACAGAATTATCTTGAAGAATATAAGCTATTCCTTGAGATTTTAGTTTCTCTGCCGGCGTAAGGTTTGTTATTTCTTTGCCATCAACTTCAATTGTACCAGAAAAAATATTCGTAAAACCATATATTGAATGAAGAATTGTCGATTTCCCTGCTCCATTAGGGCCTATCAAACATAGCGATTGTGCCTTGCTGACAAACAAATCTAAATTATGTAAAATTTCCATTTTACCATAGCCAGCTGATAAACCTTTAATTGTTAAGTGAATGTTGTCTTCTGATAGTTTTTTTAAATCTTCTGCAACAGGTGCTTTACCAAGTACTTCATATTGATTTGCCATTATTGCGCTCCTAAATAAGCATCTATGACTCGCTTATCATTTTTAATTTCATCTGGGGTTCCATTAGCAAGCATTTTTCCATGTGCTAAACAAAAAATACTTTCTGCTAATTGCATAATTACTCTCATATTATGCTCAATGACTAATAAAGTAATTCCAAAATCTTGATTTACTTTTATTAATCTATCTATAATTCCATTTATCAATGTTGGATTAATACCTGCAGTTGGTTCATCTAAAAGTAACATTTCTGGTTCATTCATCAATGCCATTGCAAGTTCTAAAAGTTTTTGTTGACCAAATGATAAGTCACCTGCTCTTAAATTTCTCTTCTGATATAGTCCAACAAAGTTTAATAAATTTTCGGCCTTGTCTGTTAAGTCTTTAGGAATTTTCGAAAAAATGGAAACTAAACTTTCATCACTAGCTTTGTGGCTGATAAGCATATTGTCGACACAATTAAGTTTCCCATAAATTCTTGTTTGTTGGAATGTTCTTAAAAGACCAAGCTTTGCAATAATTGGAACTGGTAATTCTGATACTTCTTTACCATTAAATTTTATTGAACCTTGATCTATAGGATAAGT
>CACKUZ010000025.1 GCA_902603475.1 uncultured Pelagibacteraceae bacterium | reverse complement strand
TTTTATTTTTTAAAGGTGACATAGCAAATAGCTTTTGTCCTATCATATTTTTACCATCTTTAATTATCGCAAGTGAGAATGGATTATCATACTCAACACTCCAACATGATGCTGAGACATGTCCTAACTTAGGATTTGGAAGTTTTGCTTTAGGGTCTTTAACAATATATGAACCTTCAGGAATACTTGTTGTTTTGTCTAATGGAACAACACCTACTATTTTTTCTCTATCTGGTTTCGTAAAAGCTGATCTGCTTAAAGATCTTTTACCAATAAAGTCTTTTTTCTTACTTACTAGACCTTCAAGCGATGCATCATGAGGAATTGTTCTCCCATCAAGCTCAGAACCAGCAACGTGACCCATTTCTATCCTCAAAGTAGATAGGGCCTCAGTTCCATATGGCTGTATTTGAAATTCTTTACCAACTTCGATAATTTTTTCCCACATGAAATTACCGTAGTCTGACTCCACATTAACTTCATAAGCAAGCTCTCCTGAAAATGAAATTCTATAAATTTTTGCAGGAATACCAAATAAATCGGCCTCTTTGTAACCCATAAATGGTAGGCCTTCATTAGATACATCAGTATTTGGAAATAGTTTCATTAATAATGCTCTTGAATTTGGGCCTGCTATTGCAGCACCAGCCCACTGCTCTGTTGTTGAGACTACATTAACATTTAATTCTGGCCAAACTAACTGCAAATAATATTCTAAATGAGACAAAACATTTGCTGCCTGAGCTGTTGTAGTTGTCATGTGGTAATGATTTTCGGAAATTCTTGTTGTTGTTCCATCATCCATTACAATTCCATCTTCTCTTAACATTACTCCATATCTTGCTTTACCCACTGGTAGCTTAAGCCATGCATTAGTATAAACCCTATTTAAAAATTCTGCAGCATCTGGGCCTTTAACATCTATTTTTCCTAAAGTAGTTACATCACATACGCCTACATTTTTTCTTACATTTTTTGCTTCTCTTTTTGAGGCTTCAAATAATGTTTCATTTCCTTGCTTGTAGTATCTTGGTCTTAACCAAACTCCAGCATCAACAAATACTGCATTATTTTTTTCGTGCCATTCGTGCATTGGTGATTTTCTTGTTGGTTTAGAGTGTTTGCCAACTTCTCTTCCTACAATTGCTCCTATTGAAACAGGTGTATAAGGTGGCCTAAATGTTGTGTGGCCAACTTGTGGTACAACTTTATTTTCAATGTCTGACACTAATTGTAAACCATTAAGATTGCTCGTCTTACCTTGGTCTGTTGCCATTCCAAGAGTGGTATATCTTTTTACATGTTCAATTGATCTAAAACCTTCTCTTAAAGCCAGTTCTATATCTGTTACAGCCACATCGTTTTGAAAATCCAAAAATCTTTTGTAAGATTTACCTTTTGGTAATGGAACACACCAAAACTTGTCGTGCTCTGTAGATTTTTTTTCAACTACAGTTGGAATAGAAACTTTATTATTATTTTCAGTTATTTTATTTGAGATTTCGTATCCTTTATCAAATGCTTCGTTAATGGTTTCCTCTAAAGTAAATTTACCATTTGCTGAACCAATAGTATTTTCTTTCTGTTTAGATTTTTTTGGAATAAATGCATCTATTTTTTCATTAAATTCAGATTTATTTCCAGATTGAGATGCTAAATGAATTGATGGTGTCCAAAATCCTGAAACACAAATACAATCACATTCCATATTTTCTATATTTGATAAATCTTTTTTATTATCAGATATTTTTGCAATATCTGCTGATTTGACTTTTTTGTATCCCTTGGCAGCCACTACTACATAGGAAAACTTAATTTCAATTCCTAAATTTTTAGCTTCAGTAATAATGTCAGAAGATGGTTCTTTTCTAGTATCTAAAATTAATGGATTTACGCCATTTTTTTTGAATTCTATAGCAGTTTCATATCCACTGTCATTATTAGTAAATATCAATGGTTTTTTTCCAACTAAAACTCCATAAACTTTCATGTATTCTTTAGCAGCTGAAGATAACATTACACCTGGTGTATCGTTATTACCAAATACTAACGGCCTTTCAATTGAACCTGATGAAATCAGAACTTCCTTTGCTCTTATGTACCACAAACGTTGTTTAGGTAAATATTTTTGGGTTTTAGGCAAGTGATCGCTTATTCGTTCCGACATTACCAACATATTATGATCATAATAACCAAATACTTGTGATCTATTTTTTACAATCACATTTGACATTGACTTTAACTCTGTAATTATTTTCTGTGACCATTCAGCACCAGTTTGATTACCAATATTTACATCACTAGTTAACAAGCTACCTCCATACCTTGGTTTGTCTTCAGCTAAAATTACACGCGCACCATTTTTTGCTGCTGCATATGCACTAGCTAAGCCTGAAGGTCCTGATCCAGTGATTAATAAATCACAATATTCATATTTATGCTCGTATCTCTCTTTATCATGTTTGATAGATGCTTCTCCAAAACCTGCTGCCATTCTAATGAAAGGTTCATAAATTTTGTACCAGAAACTTGGTGGCCACATAAAAGTTTTATAATAAAACCCGGCTGGAAAAAACATTTTTAAGAAATTATTAATTGCTCCAATATCAAAGTTTACACTAGGCCAACAATTTACACTTTTAACCTCTAAACCTTCAAAAATCTCCTGTTCAGTAGCTCTAATATTAGGATCTCTCTCATTATTTCTTTCTAATTGTAAAATTGCATAAGGTTCATCAACACCAACTCCAAAGAAACCTCTGGGTCTATGGTATTTAAAACTTCTCCCAACAAGATGCACTCCATTTGCTATTAGCGCAGAAGCAATAGTATCTCCTTCATAACCAAAATATTTTTTACCGTTAAATGTAAAAGAAATTTTTTTATTTCTATTTACCATTCCAATGTTATCTAATCTAAAATCGGACATTATTCAGTTAGTTCATCTGCTTTATAAGTTTTAAAAATTTCATGAGTTGATGTATCTCTTTCAACTTTAATCCATTGTCTGCAGCCAGATATATGGTGCCATAACTCTAAATGTTTTCCTCTAGGACTTTTTCTTAAGTAAACAAAATTATCCCAATCTTGGTCGCTAATTTCCTTATTAAGCTCTGGTCGTTTTACTGTTGCATCTCCACCATAAGCAAACTCATTCTGTGATCTTGATCCACAATGTGGACAGAATATATAGAGCATTTAAGATATCCAAGTTTTGGTACCAAGACCTTTTTCATCAATTAAATCACCAGTGTTAAATCTATTCAAACTGTAACCTGCATTTAATTCATGAACTCTGTCTTGTGCAATTGTGTGTGCAAAAGTCCACCCAGAAGCTGGGGTAGCCTTAAATCCACCATAACACCAGCCACAATTTAAGTATAAGCCATCAATATGTGTTTTATCAATAATTGGTGAACCGTCCATAGACATGTCCATTATTCCACCCCAAGTTCTTAACATTTTCAATTTGCTAAGAAATGGAAACATAGCAATTCCTTCTGTCAATACGTGTTGAAGTGTTGGTAAATTTCCTCTTTGAGAGTAACTATTATATCCGTCCAAGTCTCCACCCATAACCATCTCTCCTTTATCTGATTGACTACAATAAAAGTGACCTGCACCAAATGTAACAACATGGTCAAGTAAAGGTTTAACCGGTTCTGATACACATGCTTGAAGTAGATGAGTTTCAATTGGTAATGTCATGTTTAACATTTCTGCTAAAATATTAGTACTACCTGCAACACACAAACCAACTTTTTTTGCTTTGATATCTCCTCTAGATGTTCTTACTCCAACTATTTTTCCGTTAGTAACATCAAATCCTGTAACCTCACAATTTTGAATTATATCGACACCCATCGAGTCTGCTTGTCTTGCATATCCCCAAGCAACAGCATCATGTCTAGCAGTTCCAGCACTTGGTTGCATCAATCCTCCAAAAATTGGAAATCTTACATTGTCTGAAAAATCTGCCATTGGAATTCGTTTTTGAACCTCTTCCCTATTTAATAAAACTGCGTCAATTCCATTTAGGCGCATCGAATTTCCTCTTCTTGAATATGCATTCATTTGTGCATCTGAATGAGCAAGATTAATTATTCCTCTTGGTGAAAACATTACATTGTAATTCAAATCCTGACTCATCTTTCTCCATAGATCCATGCCAAACTCACTGAACAAAGCATTGTCATCATGCATATAATTTGATCTAATTATTGTAGTGTTCCTTCCAACATTACCTCCACCTATCCAGCCTTTTTCAATGATAGCTACATTAGTAATATTGTGCTCTTTAGCTAAGTAGTATGCAGTTGCTAAACCGTGACCTCCGCCACCAATAATTATTACATCATATTCCTTTTTAGGAGTTGGGTCTTTCCAGGCTACTTCCCAGTTCTGATGATCTGAGAATGCATTTTTAATTAAACTAAAAACTGAGTATTTTTGCATTTTTTAATTTTATCCAATTAAACATAAATTTTTTCTTATTTTTTATATATATATTTTTTAGATGTTTAAAATCCAACCAAAAAAGTATAGACATTTTGCACATTAAACAATTATAAATTTTAAACTAAATGTCAAAATCAGATATCCAAATAGCTCGTGAAGCAAAAATGAAACCTATCCAAGAGATTTTGGATGGCGTGGGAGTACCTGATAAAGCTGAGGCATATAGTCCAATAAGTAGGTATATAGCTAAAATCAAACTTGAGTACCTTGAAAAATTTAAAAAAAAAAGGGATGGGAAATTAATATTAGTAACTGCAATTACGCCCACACCAGCAGGAGAAGGAAAGACAACAACCTCTGTAGGATTGTCAGATGGACTAAATAAAATAGGTAAAAAATCTATTGTTTGTTTAAGAGAACCAAGTCTTGGTCCCTCTTTTGGAATGAAGGGTGGAGCTGCTGGAGGTGGACATGCTCAAGTAGTTCCAATGGAACAAATTAATTTACACTTTACTGGAGATTTTCATGCAATCACTTCTGCACATAATCTTTTATCTGCATTAATAGATAACCATATATATTGGGGAAACAAATTAAACATAGATGTTAGACGAATAGTTTGGAAAAGAGTTCTCGATATGAATGATCGAGCTTTGAGATCTATAAATATAAATCTTGGAGGTGTTGCAAATGGATTTCCTAGAGAAGATGGCTTTGATATTACAGTTGCTTCAGAAATAATGGCAATCTTTTGTCTATCAAATGATTTGCATGATCTTGAAAATAGAATTGGTAACATTACTGTTGCTTATACCAGAGATAAAAAACCGATATATGCAAAAGATTTAAATGCACACGGTCCAATGACTGTATTGTTAAAAGATGCTATTAGACCAAATGTAACACAAACCTTGGAAAACAATCCAGCAATTATTCATGGTGGGCCATTTGCAAATATAGCTCATGGATGTAATTCGGTTTTAGCAACTAAGACAGCATTAAAACTTTCAGATTATGTAGTAACAGAAGCTGGATTTGGTGCTGACCTAGGTGCAGAAAAATTTCTAGATATTAAATGTAGAAAATCAGGATTAAAACCAAGTTGTGTTGTAATTGTTGCAACTATAAGAGCTCTAAAAATGCATGGCGGAGTAAAAAAGGACGAATTGAAAAATGAAAATGTCGATGCAATTAAAAAAGGATTGGTTAACTTAGAAAGACATATAGAAAATATTCAAAAATTTGGATTACCTGTAACAGTAGCAATAAATCACTTTGTTTTAGATACTGATAAAGAGGTTGATGAAGTTACCAAGTTTTGTGAACAAAAAGGTATTAAAGCCTCTATATCAAAGCATTGGGAAAAAGGTGGAGAAGGTGCAATCGATTTAGCAAATGATGTAGTTGAGCTATGTGAAAAAGATAGTGATTTTAAATTTTTATATGATGATAAAACATCATTGTTTAAAAAAATAGAAACAATTGCTAAGGAACTTTATAGAGCAAGCGAAGTGGTTGCAGATACTAAAATTAGAGACCAATTAAAAGCTTTTGAAGAAAGAGGTTACCAACCATTACCAATTTGTATTGCAAAAACTCAATATAGTTTTTCTACAGACCCAAATCTAAAAGGAGCACCCTCAGGCCATGTATTGCCAATAAGAGAGGTAAGACTATCTTCTGGAGCAGAATTTATCGTTGTTGTATGCGGTGCAATAATGACTATGCCAGGATTACCAAGAGTGCCAGCAGCTGACTCAATCCGTATTAATGAAAATGGTGAAACAGAGGGTCTATTTTAAAAGATAATTAAGCCAGTTTTCGAGTTCACGCATTCTAAGATCTTTATTTGTAATCTTATTTTCTTCAGCAATCATTCTTACATGATTATTTATCTCTTGCTCATCTACAAAAGCATTATTGTTTAAAAGGCGTTCTTTTCTGAAATGTATAAGGCTTATCATTTTATTGTAAGTAATTTCAGGATGATATTGAATACCCCATATATCACTTGCCGCAGATTGAAAATTTACTCCCATAACTTTATTAATAGGATTTGAGGCTAGCAATTTTGAATTTTTTGGCAATGTTGCGACTTCATCAAAATTAAAAGCGGGTGTATTAAAAATTTTATCTTTATTTTTATATATTGGGTGTTTTAATCCATCATTATTTATTTCAATATTAAGTGCTATACCTCTGTGGGATCCGTTTGTACATCTTTTTACTTGCCCTCCTGCTACAGTAACAGCAACCTGGAGTCCCCAACAAATAGCTAATATTTTTTTTATTTTTTTTTGACACTCTCTCATAAATTCGATCTGTCTTCTTATTTCGATAGTATCATTATAAATATTTAGACTACTTCCACCCCATATTATTCCATCATATTTATCGAGATCAGTTACTTTTTCAGAAATATTTTTATCGGATGAGGGATTTACAACATCAATTTCAATTTTATCAGTAAAATAGGCTATACTATCTTTAAGACTTTCTGTATGTGTTTTAATTCCGCCATCAGTAAAACTCTGATTTTCCTCTCTTAAATTTCCCTCAACTATTAGTATTTTTTTCATTAAAATAAATCTCCTGAAATACTATGTTCATACATAGCTTTCATATCATTTATAGTCAATTTTTTTGGATTTGAAGATGTTGATGGATCATCAAGAGCCATCTTTGATAAATCATCTAAGTTCATTTTTTTTGCTTCTATTAAGTCTGATAGTTTATGTGGAATATTTAATTCTTTTCTTAGTTTTAGTATCCATTCAAGAAAAGCATCAAAACTTTTACTTAAATTAAGGTAATCACATATAGAAATAATTTTTTCCTCAATATTTTTTTTATTAAAAGTTAAAACATAAGGCATAAATATTGCATTAGATAATCCATGATGAAGATTAAATTGAGCATTAAGTGGATGGCTAAGTGAATGTATGGCTCCTAACCCTTTTTGAAATGCAGTAGATCCCATACTTGCTGCAGCTAACAAATCTGATCTAGCATCTAAATCACTTCCATCTTTAACGGCTTTCAAAAGCGATTTTTTTATCAACCTCATTCCCTCAATAGCTATTCCATCAGCCATTGGGTGAAAGCCAGGAGCACAAAATGCCTCTAAATTATGCGCTAATGCATCCATTCCTGTCGCTCCTGTTAATCGGGGAGAAAGATTTTTAGTAAGAACTGGGTCCAATATGACAATAGATGGTAAAAATTTTGGGTGGAAAATAATTTTTTTTATTCCAGTTTTTGAATTAATTATTGCTGATGCTCTACCAGTTTCAGAACCAGTTCCAGCAGTTGTTGGAACTGCAATTATTGGAGAGATATTTTTTTCATCTGCCCTTTTCCAATAATCACCAATATCCTCAAAATCCCAAATAGGTCTAGATTGACCAGACATAAAAGCAATGGCTTTACCCACGTCTAATGCACTTCCACCTCCAATAGCTATTACACTGTCACAACTATTATTCTTGAATACTTCAACGCCTTCATCAACATTCTCACCAGTAGGGTTTCCTGAAAAATTTGAAAAAATACATAATTTAAATTTCTTTTCTAAATCATTTATTAAATCTTTTAAAAATTCTAAGTTAATTAAGTCTTTATCTGTTACTAGTAACGGATTTAAAGTTTTAATTTCAAAACAAGCCTTTTCTAGATCCTTAGCTCTATCTTTGCCTACCCAGACAGTTGTTGGATAATTCCAATTGTAATTAGTCATTTTTGTTTTCAAGTATTAAGTCTAAAAATAATGCGGCAGTCCAAGAAAAATTTGTTGCACCAAATCCTTTACCAGTTTTACAGCTAAAGTATTCATTAAACCCTTTTTGCTTTACTAAATTAATAGTTTTTCTTTTTATTTGTTTAGCAAATTTAATATTCTTATTTTTTAAGCCTTGATATATTATCCAATTACAATTAATCCATACCGGACCTCTCCAATATCTTTTCTCTTCAAACTTTTGGTGATTTGGTTTCACGCTTGATAATAAATATTTTTCTTTAGAACTGTGTTTTTTTAAGTTTTTAATAATCTTATTATTTAATACTTTGTCTTTTAAATCTGCAAATAAAATAAAATAATGAGTAATTGATGGAATGTTTATTTTTTTTTTATTTTTAATATCAATGTTGAAAAATATATTTTTTTTCTTATTATATAATTTTACAATTTTATTTTCGGATCTTGATATATAAGACTCTAATTCAATACTTTGTAAATTGAAGGAATTTAATAATTTAAGAAGATCTTTATTTGCTCGTAAAAATATAGAGTTAAAACCAACATCAACTACATTGAATAACGATGCTTTATAAAGTTTTTTCGGATTATAATTATTTTTTCTCAAATGATTTTTGATAGTTACGTATCTATCGTAATCAATATCTAATGGTCTATATTCAGGATTAACAACTTTGTTATCTCCCCTTTTGTATTTAAGGTTTTTTGGGACTTTTACTTTGCTCATAGGATCATCCCATAATGGTGAATTATCATAGCCACTCTCCCAGGGGTGTAAAATTGAGACTAATCCTGAATTATTTGGATCCCTAAATTTAATAAACCATTTGTGATATTTTAATATTCCTTTAACTATTTTTTTAAATTCAGCTTTATCTTTATTATTAATTCTTTTTTTATCTAAAATTAGTTTTAAAATTATTGCAAGAATTGGTGGTTGAGTAATGCCAGATGAATGTATTTTATTGCCACAAGCCCAAACAGAATGGTTTGGATAATAATTAGTATTTAAATCGTGAAATAATATATGAGGTATCATTCCATCTTTCCATTGACCTCTTATAAGCGTCTTTATTTCATCTAAAGCATATTTAAGTTTAAAATGAGAATATCCTAATGCAATGAAACCTGAGTCCCAATTCCATTGTGCTGGGTACAATTTATTATTGGTTGGTAATGTATATCCTTTTTTTTTATTGCCTAATAAAACTTTCTTAGCTGATTTGATAAAATCTTCCATTAACCCTTTACACTTCCTGCAGTAAGACCACTCACTAAATATTTTTCAAAGTATACAAAAATTAACAAAACAGGTATTGTAACAACTACTGACCCAGCCATTAAATATTGTCTTGGTGTTTCGGCATCACCACTAAGATATTGTATTGCCCTTGATAAGGTAAATGAGTTTGGATTATCCAAGAACATTAAAGAAAATAAAAATTCATTCCACGCGATCATAAAGACGTATAATGCAACTGAAGAAATTGCAGGTATACTTAACGGTAAAATTATTTTTATAATTATGCCAAACCAATTTAATTTGTCCATGATTGCTGCTTCTTCTAGTTCTTTAGGGATACTTCTAAAGTATCCTTGTAACATATAAATTGCCACTGGCAAAGTAGTTGCTGTGTAAACAATTAATAAACCGCCTACTGAGTTCCTTAATCCTAGTTGACTAAAAACAGTATATAAAGGAATTACCAATACTATAGCAGGAAACATATAAATAATTAAAATTGAAGTCGACAGAAAGTTTTTTCCAAAGAAATTTAACCTTGCTACAGCATAAGCAGCTGGTATTGCAAATAGTAAAGTAACTATGACTGTCCCGACCGAAACAAATGTACTTATAAGTATGTATCTCCCAAATTTATATGTATCAAATATCACAAAGTAAGACTTAAATAATTCTTTAAAGTCCTGGTTAAAATTAATACTAAAATCTAAAGGATTAATTAACAAAGCAGCTTGAGTTTTAAAGCTTGTAATCAGCATCATATAAAATGGAAATAAAATAACAAATGAAAATAAAACAATTCCAAAAAGGGTTAAAAAATCAAACACTACTATTTGTGACGAATGCTCAGATGCTAAGTATTTTTGATTATACTTATTAATTTTAAATGAAAAAAATATCAAAATTGCAAATATTCCAATATTGTACCATATGGGCATTACCTGAACGATATATCCATCGACAATAGTAAATATAAGAGCAAAAAAAGTTGATTTGATTAAATAATTTAACTTTTCTCCTATAAGTAAATTTAAAAGACTAATAGCGATACCTAAAGTAATAATTATTGCAAAATTGAAATTTTTTAACTCAACTCCTTGCAACGTTACTAAAATTTTCCAAATAGAGACCAAAGAAAACAAAAATATAGACGAAATTAATGCGTAGTATATTAAACTTTTAGTTTTCATCAGCCTTCTTACCTATTAATTTAAAGTAAACGAACATAAATATTAGCAACAAAGCAACTATTACAATTGATACTGCTGATCCCATACCAATATCGGAAATAGTGAAACCTTGCTCATAAACATTTATTGGCAAAGTTCTGGTTCCAGATGCACCTCCTGTTAATAAAAAAATATCCTCAAATTTATTAAAGTTCCAAATAAACCTAATCATAA
>CACKUZ010000024.1 GCA_902603475.1 uncultured Pelagibacteraceae bacterium | reverse complement strand
ATTAGAATTTGCGTCAATTACTATGCTTTTTTCTCTATCTATGTCTTCATCTATAACTTTTATAGAGCTTTTTATTGTATCTATTTCCTCATTTATTCTTGTACTTTCCTCATCTAAAGCTTTCAGCTCAAGGTTTAACCTTTGAATCTTAGATAAATTTTCAATATTTTTTTGTCTTATTGGTTCTACTCTTTCAAGTTCATTTTTAATTTTAGTTTCTAATTCTTCAATTTGTTTATTAAATTCTTCTACTTTTCCATCTGCCTCATTATTTACTTCATTTTCTAAAGTGATTTCTTTATCAATTTCCAAAAGTCTTAAATAATAAAGCCCTGCCTCAACTTTTTTTATTTCTTCTGAAATTAATTTATACTTTGCAGCCTCCTCAGCTTGTTTTTCTAAATTTGCTAATTGTTTTTCCTGTTGTCTTCTAAGTTCGTCAGCTCTCTTTAAATTATTTTCTGCTGCTCCTAATCTAATTTCTGCTTCATGCCTTCTAACATGCAAACCAGCTATTCCAGCAGCTTCTTCAAGTATAGCTCTTCTGTCAGATGGTTTTGCTGTAACTAATGCCCCAATCCTGCCTTGACTGATCAATGATGGTGAATGAGCCCCTGTAGACAGATCTGCAAAAAACATTTGTGCATCTTTAGCTCTAACTTCTTTGTTGTTTATGTAAAACTTTGATCCTTTATCTTTCTCAATCTTTCTACGAATTTCTATTTCTTCTAGATCATTGTATTGGTGTGGTCCATCTTTGTTATCATTGTTTAAACTTAAAACTACTTCAGCAATATTTTTTGATGGTTTATTTGATGTACCTGAAAATATTACATCCTCCATTCCAGAACCCCTCATACTTTTCGCTGAAGTTTCTCCCATGCACCATCTAAGAGATTCAACTATGTTTGACTTGCCACAACCGTTAGGCCCAACAATTCCTGTAAGACCTTTTTCAATTAAAAAGTTAGTTTTCTCCGCAAAAGACTTAAAGCCATTTAATTGGATTTTTTTAAACTCCATTCAATGACTTATATCAGTTTTTCTATATATTTTTTTAATTTTTTATAGTTAGATGAATTTTCGAACTTTTCACCATTGATTATAAGTGTTGGAGTTGCCTCTATTTTGTAGTTTTTAGCTCCATTGATTCGGTCTTCTAAAATAAAATCTTCAATTTTTGAGTCTGCTATACATTTATCAAAATCTAATTTAAAATTTGATTCTTGAATTACCTTTTTTAGATTTTTGTTGAGATCTTCAATTGTGCTTCCTCTTACCCAGCTACTTTGATTTTTATATAAATGATGAAGTATTTCTGAATTTCCATCATTCTTACAATGAGCTATTTTTGATGCATTAAATGCAGCCATATCCAATGGAAAATTTCTAAATTCGATTAAAATTAAACCTTTATCAATAAAATCAGTTTTTAAGCTAGGATAAACATTTTTATGGAAATCTGCACAATGACTACATGTTAAAGATTCAAAAACTATAAGTTTTACTTTTGCATCGACATTGCCTTCAGTAATCGATTTAATATTTGCTTTAGCATTATGTATTAGAAAAAATAATGAAATTAAAATTGTCTGTATTAGTATTTTATTCATCTTGATTTAAATATTTTATTTAATTCTAACAAAGATTGTTTAATTTTATCATTCTTAATGTTAGTTATCTGCCTAATATTTTTGCTTTTTGTCGCATTATTTATTTTGTTTTCTTTAATTCTTTCAAACTCTCCCTCAAAAGTTTTTAATTTAATATCATCGACTACATTATAACCAAAAAATATATTAATTTTTTTTATTATTTCTTTCTTAGAGTATTCTAAATCTACTTCATTTCCTCTTCTTACCATTATATTTAAACACCTCCCATTTAATTTAGAATTTTTATATGATCTTGGGTAGGATACATTAAATAATTCTTTGCCAACAAGAAATTTCCAATTATCCAAAGTATTTGAATAAATTTGACCTTTTTTATTCAATATTCTTTTGGCTTCTTGGGGCAAAGCATCTTTAAAAGATCTTAGTCCTTGAACAGATTTAGTTCTCTGCTTAGTATTATATTTAAAATTCATATGACAAGTCAAAACATACCAAATAAAATTTTGAATTGGTACGATAATAATAAAAGAGACCTTCCTTGGCGAAAAAAAGTCTCTAGAGTTCAAAAAGAATACTTTACTTTAGTGAGTGAATTTATGTTGCAGCAAACACAAGTGAAGACTGTAATACCATATTTTGAAAATTTTGTTTCTAAAATCCCTGATTTAAAAAGTTTATCAAGAGTTAGAGATGCTAAATTGATGAAATGTTGGGAAGGATTAGGCTATTATTCGAGAGCCAGAAATCTCAAAAAATCAGCAAAACAAATTATAAATGAATTCAAGGGCCAGCTTCCAAAAAATGAAGACGATTTAAAATCACTGCCTGGAATAGGGGATTATACATCTAAAGCAATCTTGGCAATTGCATTCAATAAAAAAATAATTCCTTTAGATGGAAATGTTGAAAGAATTTTAAAAAGAGTATTTTATTTAAAAAAAGAAAAAGAAATTTCTAAAGAAAATTTACACAAAAAAAAAACTTTTTTTGGAGAAACAATTAGAGCTAACGATTATGCTCAAGCTATAATGGAAATAGGTGCATTAATCTGTAAACCATCCAATCCACTTTGTTATCAATGTCCCATCTCAACAAATTGCAGATCCTTCAAAAAAAATGACTTTGAAATAATTAAAATAAATAAATATAATAAACAAAAGTTTTTTGAAGCAAATATTTTTCAAAATAAGCAGAATAATTACTATCTTTTAAAAAACAGCAAATTTAACTTTTTAAAAGATATGCCTATATTCCCCATGAATGAGATACCTAAGACAAAATTTAAAAATCATTTAGGAAAAAGGATCAATATAAAAATGTCAAATATGGATATGAGAATTGCAATTAATATGAAAAATAATTTACCAGAAAAGAGCGATGGATTTTATGTAAATGTTAAAGATTTAAGCAATTGGACTTTACCTTCGTTTACAAAGAAAATACTTAATAGTATCAAATAAATTAATGAAAAAAATTGCGATTATTGGTGGAGGGATATCAGGCTTATATTTTGCAAATCTTTTGAATAATAAAAAAGATTTTGAATACAAAATATTTGAAAAAAAAGAAAATTATAATTTCCTCGAAGGTTATGGAATTCAATTATCAGTAAATAGTATAAAATTATTAAATAGTATTGGATTTAAAAATCTACCTGCATCTGAAGTTAACTTTCCTTCAAAAGTTAATTTCATACAGGCAAATAATTCAAAAAAAATCTGTGACATAGACCTTACACAATTTAATGATTATTCTAATAGATACACAACACTAAAAAGATCAACATTATTAAAATTCTTATTTCAAAACCTACCAAAAGAAAAAATTAAATTTAATTCAAATATAACAAAAATAGAAAATTCAAATGGCCTTTCAGTTACTTTTGAAGATAATAAAAGTGAAGAATTTGATTATTTAATTATTTCTGATGGTATTTTTTCAAAAACAAAGTCATTAATATTTAATGAAATTACAAGTCCAAAATATAATCTTAATGTTGCGCTACGAGGTAAATTAACAGGTCATCATGGAAGTGATATTTCAATATACATGGGATCAAATAGTCACTATGTGACCTATCCTGTAAATCAAAATAATGAATATAATTTTGTAGCTATTATAAAAAAAAAATTATCATCAGATGAATTAAAAAATTATGATTTATTCAAATCTGGGGAATTTTTAGCATCTTTAGTATCAAGTTTACAAAAAACATCCCAAATAAACTTAGAAAATTTAAGTGAATTGAAATCATTTCCTGTTTACGTTAGCAGCGACTTTCCAAGTCTAAATAAAAAAAATATATTTTTGTCAGGCGATGCTTTATTCACCTTTCCTCCATCATTTGCCCAAGGAGCTTCCCAAAGCATTGAAACTGCAAACGATATATTAAAAAGTATTTTGAGTGGTACAAATGAATTCTATCAAGAAAGGATTCGATGTATTTCCTCTATAAATAATAAATCAAAGTTAAACCATTTTTCATTTCACTTATCAAATCCCATTAATATTTTTATTAGAAATAAAATTTTGAAATATCTTTCAAAAAATGAATTATTTCTTGAAAATTACTTGGGAAAAATTTACAGAGCTTAATTTGTAGGCCTTAATCTTTGTCTCAAATCATCAATTGGTTTTAAAGAATTTCCAGATTTATAATGCCAAAAAGTCCATCCGTTACAACTTTCTGCACCAATTATTTTTGCTGCAACTTTATGAATTGAACCCTCTGATTGTTGATATTTTATACTTCCATCCACCATAATTTTAGCATTTATTTTTTTCTTTTGGTCATAAATTTCTGTTCCAGGTTTAATCAAGCCCATTTCAACTAATGATCCAAAAGGAATTCTTGGTTTAGATCTATTATTTTGAAGTGTATCCAGATATTCATCTTTTATGACATCTGTATTTTCTAACCTTTTTTTTGTAGCATCAAAATAATTTTTTTCCTTTTCAATTCCAAAATAATTTCTACCTAATTTTTTAGAAACAACAGCCGTGGTACCTGATCCTAAAAATGGATCTAAAATAAAATGATTTTTATTTGAAGAAGCTAATATTATTCTATGGAGCAATGCTTCTGGTTTTTGAGTAGAATGGACTTTTTTTCCATTATTTTTTAACCTTTCTTTGCCATTACAGATTGGAAGGTTCCATGTAGATCTCATTTGTAGGTCATCATTTAAGCATTTCAATGATTGATAATTAAAAGTGTATTTCGACTCCTCACTTTTTGAAGCCCAAATAAGTGTTTCATGTGCGTTAGTAAACCTTGTTCCCCTAAAATTTGGCATTGGATTATTTTTATTCCAAATTACATCGTTAAGTATCCAAAAACCTAAATCTTGGATTGTGGCACCCACTCTAAAAATATTGTGATAACTACCTATTACCCAAATTGATCCATTTTTTTTTAAAATTCTCCTACATTCTTTTAACCAATCAAAAGTAAATTTATCATAACTTCTAAAACTTTTAAATTGATCCCATTTATCGTCTACAGCATCTACTTTAGATGTATCCGGTCTACTTAATTCTTTTTTTAATTGAAGGTTGTATGGGGGATCAGCAAAAATAAGATCAAAAGTTTCATCAGGAATTTTTTTTAATTCCTTTAAACTATCTCCATTAATTATTTTATTTTTTAAACTTTGATTACTCATTTTTTAATTATTAATTAGACTCCAGTGTAGAGTCTTCGTCAACCTGAGATTGT
Source organism: uncultured Pelagibacteraceae bacterium (assembly GCA_902603475.1). GTDB lineage: Bacteria > Pseudomonadota > Alphaproteobacteria > Pelagibacterales > Pelagibacteraceae > Pelagibacter. The sequence continues at coordinate 5,967 of CACKUZ010000024.1, read as the reverse complement.
ATTATTTTTAGTCTACTTGTTACTATTTTTTTTTAAGACTCAATATGTTGTGTATAGGACTGAATGTTTTTCGATGAAATCTAGTTACTCCATATTTTCTAATAGCATTAATGTGATCTCTAGTGCCATAACCCGCATTTAAATCCCATTTATATTTTTTAAAAATTTCTGACATTCTGATCATCAGTTTATCTCTTGAAACTTTTGCAATTATTGATGCTGCTGAAATTTGTTTAATTTTTTGGTCTCCTTTAACTATTGTTTTAATAAGATAATTTTTTAATTCTGGTGATTTATTTCCATCAACAAGTACTAAATTTGGTTTAACTTTTAGTTTCTTTATAGCTCTCTTCATGGCTAATAAACTAGCATTTACAATATTTAGTTTTTCTACTTCCTTAACTGAGGCAGATCCTATAGCCCAAATAGAATTTTTTTTTATATATTTTGCTAATTTTTCTCTATGAATCCTATTTAACTTTTTTGAATCTTTAATCTCTTTATTATTAATATTTTTTTTTAGAATAACAGCTGCGGCATATACTGGACCAATTAAACTTCCTCTACCAACTTCATCAACTCCAGCAATAATTTTTCTCATTAATTTATAAATAAATGATATAAAAGTGCTCCAATTATCAATCCTTTAATAAAAGTAATCCACAATAATCCATAATTTGAAAGATTAAGTTTTTCTCTCCACCAATTTATATATTTTTTATGAATTTCTATCATCGTAAAGTTAGACTGATATTCTTAACTCATCAATTTTCTTCCTGATTTGTTTTAAATCAGCCCAAGAATGTTTTTTTTGTTCAGCTTGCCTTAATAAATATGCTGGGTGAAATGTGATCATTGTTAAGTATGTTTTATTATGAACGATTAAATCTTTCCAAACTCCTCTCTCTTTTGAAATTTTTATCTTAGATCCAAAAAGTGACTCCATTGCAGTACTACCCATCAGAATTAAAATTTTAGGATTAATAATTGAAATATGTTTTCTAAGAAAATTCGAATATCTATTAATTTCGGAAGGCTCAGGCTTCCTGTTATTGGGCGGTCGATAGTTAACGACATTAGTTATATAAATATTATTTCTTTTTATTTGAATAGCTTCCAACATTTTATTCAGTAATAGCCCAGCGTCTCCCACAAATGGCTTTCCTTGTTCGTCTTCTTTTTGGCCCGGTCCTTCACCGATAACCATTATTTTACTTTCGCTATTTCCATCAGCAAATACTAATTTTGTAGCATTATTTTTCAGTTCACAATTATCAATATTTTCAATTTCACTCTTTAATTCCAAAAGAAGTTTTTTTTTATCTTCTAGCTGTGGTTTAGTTTTAAGTCTGTTAATTGGTTTATCGTTAAATATATATTCAATTTCATTTGTGTTAAGTTTTTCAAGGTTTAATATGTCATTTTGATTTTTGAGATTTAAAGTCATAAGTTTAAATATGAAATTTATATTAATAATTTTATCATTTTTAGCACTGCAAACCAGCACATATTCAAGTACTTCTGAGGATAATAAATTCAATCAAAAGTACCTCTCTAATTATTTTTCGGCTTTAGTTTCATCGGGTAATCAAAAAAATGAGGCTGCTCTTGATTATTTTAATTCATCTAAATTTCTTATTCAAAAACATGATAATTTTTTAAAAAAGTATGTATTTTCGCTAGTTTTAAATGGACAAGTTAAAAAAGGAATAGACCAAATAAAAATTTCAAAAAATGATATTAATTCAAATACCTTTGAGCTTAACCTTCTTCTTTTAGTTGATAGCTTTAAGAAAAAAGATTTTAAACAAGCCAATAAAAGAATCAAAGAATTCCAAATGGATAAGGATGATGGAACTTACGAATACGTAATTTACAAAATTTTAAAAGATTTTAATTATCTTTTTCTTAAAAAAGAAGCTGTTGAAGATAATAAATATGGATCATTAAGTTTAATTTCAACTGCTCTTCAGAATTGTTATTTAAACTCACAAAAAACAAATTCATATTTTGAAAGGTTATTAAATAGCTCTGATGGAGATTATTCTAGATATATGTTTTTTTATTTTGCAAATCTGATTGAGAATAAACAAATTAAAAAAGTTAATGAAGCATCTAAAAGAATTGAACCTTTAGGAGATAGTATATTATTACATCAAATCAAAGATTGGATTGATAATGAAGATTATAAAAAATTTAAAACTTATTTCTCTTGTAAAGATGAAAAAGATATTTTAGCTGAGATTTTTTATTTGGTATCTAATTTATTTTCTACTCAAAATATTTTTGATCAGTCAAATTTTTATTTAAGAATATCAGAATACCTAAATCCAAAATTTTATTTCAATCAGACTTTGCTTGTTGAAAATTATTACCTAAATAAGAATAATTACCAAGCTTACAAAATTTTAGAAGATTTTAAAAAAAAAGACAAATTATACTTTTGGTATAAAACAAAAAAGATTGGAAGAATATTATCTGAAGATAATTCAGAGGAAGAAGCTGCAATTTATATTAAAAAGCATTTCAATTCTATAAAGTCTCCAACTTTAAAAATCCTTTATGACTATGCAAATATTAATAAAGGTTTTGAAAATTATGAAATTGCTATCGAATATTACACCGAATTAACAAAAAAAGTTGAAAAGAATTCTTATGCACTCTCAAGGATTCTATATAGAAGAGGTAGCAGCTATGAAAGGATGGGAAATTATGAAAAAGCGGACAAAGATATGTTGGAGAGTTTAAAAATATATCCAAATGAACCATATACTATGAATTATCTTGCTTATAGTTGGCTAGAAAGAAACCACAAAATAGATGAAGCAATAGAAATGATACAATCAGCCTACAAACAAAAAGAGGATGATCCATATATAACAGACTCTGTTGGTTGGGGATATTATTTGATTGGTGATTATATCAATGCTGAAAAATATTTAAAAAAAGCCTTGCAGCTTATGCCAGACGATCCAATTGTTAATGATCATTATGGCGATGTTCTTTGGAGACTAAATAAAAAACTACAAGCAAATTATTATTGGAGGGCTGTTTTAGAGCTTGAGGAAACAGAAGATAAAATGAAATCAAAAATAAAATCAAAGTTACTAGAAGGCTTAGAAAAATCATAATTAATGAGATTTGAAAAAATTAAATCACACGCAAAAGTTAATTTATCACTCAACGTGCTAGGAAAAAGAAAATCAAAAATTCATAATTTAGAAACTCTAGTTGCTTTTGTTGAGTTACATGATCAAATTTTAATAAAAAGAACAAATAACAAAAATCATATAGTAAAATTTTCAGGAAATTTTTCTAATAAAGTTCCAAAAGTAAACACTGTTAGTAATTTGTTAAATATTTTGGATAAAAAAAAAAAATTAAAAAATCACAAATATTCAATCTTAATAAAAAAAAATATTCCTCAAAAAGCTGGACTTGGTGGAGGATCAATGAATGCAGCTTCTCTAATAAATTACTTTGAAAAAAAAAATAAAATTAATTTAACATTAAAAGAGAGATATGATTTATGTTCAAAAATAGGGTCAGATGTAATTTTAGGTATTGATCAAAAAAATTTAATTATTTCTTATAAAAAAAAAATCACAAAAATTAAAAAAAATTTAAAAATGTTTACTTTAATGGTTAAGCCAAATTTTGGATGTTCAACAAAAAGTATTTTTAACCGAGTTAGATATTACTCAAAACCACAATTATCAAAAATTAGGTCAAAAAATATTGACTTTAATTTAATGTCAAAGTTAAAAAATGATTTAGAGATCATATCTACTAAAAAATATTCTAGACTTCGTAGACTTAGAGATTATTTTTTAAATATTGATAAAAATTCATATGTAAGAATGACAGGATCTGGTTCAACAATCGTTGGGTATTTTAAGTCCAAAAAAGCCGCACTAAATGCAAAGAAATTATTAAGAAAAAATTATAAAAACTATTGGTGTAATTTATCAAAAACTATATAAAGCTTTTTTTTTGTGATATATGAAATTAATTTTGGGGTGTAGCCAAGTGGTAAGGCAGCGGTTTTTGGTACCGCCATCCTAGGTTCGAATCCTAGCACCCCAGCCACTTATGTACAATTTTTTTAAAAAAATTTTTAGTATAAATAAAAAAATTACTCCTAAAGATAGCTCTTTTTTAAACATTTATAAAAACACTGAAATTTCAAAACTTTTTGACTCGATATCAAACTTTAATAACAAAAGTGAAATTAGATATGTAGGGGGTTGTGTAAGAAAAATTTTAAACCAAGAGGATGTGGATGACATTGATTTAGCTGTAAATTTAAACCCAAACCAAGTTAAAGAATGTTTGCAATCAAATAACATCAAATTCTTTGAAACTGGTATAAAACATGGAACTATTACTGCAAATATAGGACAAAAAAATTTTGAGATCACATCATTAAGAGAAGATGTTGACACCGACGGAAGACATGCAAATGTTAGATATACAACAGACTGGTTGAAGGATTCATTAAGAAGAGATTTTACCATTAATTCTATTTATGCAGATAAAGATGGTAATTTGTTTGATCCAAATGGAGGCGCCAAAGATATAGAAGAGGGCAAGGTAATTTTTATTGGTAATGCAGATAATAGAATTCAGGAAGATTATTTAAGAATTTTGAGATATGTGAGATTCTTTATAAATTATAGTAATCACCCTCATAATTCATCAGTAAAAAAATCAATCAAGCAAAACATTGCTGGTGTAGCTAATCTTTCAAAAGAAAGATTAATGAGCGAATTAAAAAAAATTATTTTATCTAAAAATTTTTTACAATTATCAAAAGACTCTTTTTCATTAGAAATTTTGACAACAATTTTTCCTCAGCTTGTTAATCTTAATAATTTAGAAAAAATGAATGACTACTCAAAAAATATATTTAACAAAAAAACATTTATTTTTTTAATTTCCTACTTAATTATAGATGAAACTGATAATGCTAATTATTTTTTATTTAAGTATAATTTATCAAATGAGGATAAAAAAAGAATAAAGTTTCTCATTGAAAATTATGAATTATTCTCTGAAAAAGACTATTTCAATAAAAAAAATCTTCAAAGGATTTTTTATTTTAATAATAAATCTTACGTCATTGATTTATTAGATTTAAAAATTTTCAACTCTAAAACAGCACCAAAAAAACTAATTGTATTAAAAAAATATTTTGAACAGTTTAAGAAACCTATTTTTCCGTTAAAAGCACAGGAATTACTTGAAAAATACAATTTAAAAGAAGGTAAAGAATTTGGACAAAAAATTAGATTACTCGAGGATTTGTGGTTAAATAACAGCTTTAAATTAAGTAATAAAGAAATTGATAATGTATTAAATAATTAAATATATTTAACGTCTTTTATTTCAAAATTTTTTACGCCTGCAGGAGTTTTAATCTCAACTAAATCACCCTTGTTTTTACCAATTAGACCCATACCTATCGGCGATTTAAAATATATTAGTTTTTCTTTTAAGTCTGCCTCATCTTTTCCAACAATTTTATATTTCAAACTTTCTTCAGTATCTAAATTTTGTAGCATTATAGTTGAACCGAATATAACTTTTCCGTCGTTATCTAATTTTGAAACATCAATAACATTTGCTCTAGCTATAATATCCTCAACTTCTTGAACTCTTCCTTCATTGTGAGATTGTTGCTCTTTTGCAGCGTGATACTCGGCATTTTCTTTAAGGTCCCCATGTGATCTTGCTTCAGCTATGGCTGCAACTATCTCTGGTCTCTTTTTTTCTTTTAAGAAAATTAATTCTTCTTTTAATTTTTCCAAACCTCTAACTGTGATTGGTTCTTTTTCCATAATCTATTTCCATTTTGCAACAGGTGGTAATGACATTAAAATAGCTTCTACATTACCATTCGTTTGCAAACCAAACTTTGTACCTCTATCATAAAGTAAGTTAAATTCAACATATCGACCTCTTTTT
>CACKUZ010000023.1 GCA_902603475.1 uncultured Pelagibacteraceae bacterium | reverse complement strand
CAGCAAGTTTATTTCATGATTTGAATTTGCTGAGCCCAAAATAAATCTATCAGGCCTTACGATAATTGCCTTTGAATTTATATTTTTTAAGTAGACTGATAATTTCTTAAATTTTTTTGAATTTACTAAAGGATATTTTTTAGAAACTTTTGTTTTAATATCAGAAGACAATATTAAAATTCCTTTTTTTGAAAAATTATCATCTAAACTTATATTTTTGTTCAATTTAAATTGAGGAAATATTTTTCCTCTATTCTTATCTTTTAAATGGCCTAAACCTTTTCCTATTTTAGGCTTTATTGATTGCATACTCTTAATTCCCTTATTATCAGAGCTAATATTGTCTGTAATTTGTATAGACTCAACTGCATTAACAAACTCGCCCATTCTCATTGTCGTTTCAATATACTCTCTTACATTTAATGATCTTTCTGATTGATAAGTGTTTAAGAAAGTATCATTGTGTTTAACTCTTAAACATGTTGCTATTTTCCATGCTAAGTTAGATGCATCTCTAATACCTGCACACATTCCTTGTCCCATAAAAGGTGGCATCAAATGTGCAGCATCACCGGCAATAAAAATCCTTCCTTTGCGCCATTTTCTGGCAATTGATGATTCAAATTGATAAATTGTTTTTCTCTCAATAATTGCTTCACTTTTATTTAACCAAGGCTTTAAGAAATTCCAAATGTAATTCTCTGACAATACTTTTTTATCACTTTGATTTTTCTTAATTGCAAACTCCCATCTTCTCCGCTTACCAACATTCCTACAATATGTTGCTGGTTGCTTTGGATTTGAATACTGAATTGTTCTATCTGGTAAATTATTTTTTTTCTTCTTCAATATTAGATCTACGACTGCCCATTTCTGAGTAAAACCTAAATTATCCATTTTTGTTTTCATTTGATCTCGGGTTGTAGAATTTGCACCATCACAACCAACTAAATATTTTGATCTAACATTGTATTCTTTATGATTTCTTGTGTTAGTATAAGTTAAATCAACATGATTTTTTGAATTTGTAATTTTCCTTACTTCAGAATTTTGCTCAATGAAAACTTTTTCATAGTTTTTTAATTTTTTTCTAAGTTGTTTTTCTAAATCAGGTTGATGAAATCTATAACTTGGATACCATCCATTATCTGTAATTTTTTTTGGTCTAGGCCAATCCAATATTACTTTTTCTTTTGAGTTTACAAATTTCGTACCTTTGTTAATTATTGTATACTTCAAAAATTCTTTTGTAATTCCTATTGTTTGAAATACTCTCATTATTTCATCATCAAAATGAACTGCTCTAGGTAGTGGATAAAAACTTTTTTCTCTGTCGAGAATTAAAATTGAAAAATCATGCATTGCTAAAAGGTTTGCTAAAGTCCCTCCCGCAGGTCCTAATCCTACTATTGTGACATCAAATTCTTTCATTGATATTTTTAAAATATTATTTTTTTTTTAAATTTGAATATAACCAAGGACAATCAATTAACAATGGAGCTTGTTTGCCTTGAGAAGCAGTTTCGAGTCTTTTGTTTCTAAATTTCATTCTCTCATCATCAGGTAAATAAAGTCTCTCATGCCCCCAAAAACTAGGCCCCTCAAATGTTTCAATTGGCTGCCATGTGTCTGGGTTAATAATCCTCCCACCCCATCCATTTTCAATAAAAAATCCTGAAGGTGTAATTGAATAAAATGATGTCATATAATCATTTGTATGTCGTCCCATTGTATAAGCAATTGCATTATCCTTGTATTGTAACAAGTCATAACCTTGACCTACATCGTCTAAATTATTGTATTCAACCATAAAATGATGAAAACCAGTTCTACCTGAGCCGAATAAAGCTAAACTATGATGTCTGCCATTTACATGAAAAAAACATAAAGATATTGGAGTATGACTATAATCACTTATCTTGAATCCCATTACATCTCTGTAAAATGGAATTAAATCATCAATATTTTTAACATGTACAACTGCATGTCCCATCCCTAGTGCCCCAGTCTTAAATCCTGAAATTGGCCTACCTGGTTTGAAAGGATCTGTATCCAACATTGGCTTATATACGAGTTCAATACGATTTCCTTGTGGATCGTTAAAATATATTAAATCTTCAACAAAACGTTTGTCAGCAAAAGAAGTCTTTCCATGATTTACTACTATTTTATTTTTTTCTAATTTATTTGCAAAAGTTTGAAGATCTTCCTTAGTATCAACCTCCCATCCTAAAAATCCTAATCCATCTCCTTTATTACCAGTTATTGTTAACCTTTGTTTTTGGTCATCCATTCTAAAAGATAGAATTTCTTTTCCTCGATCTATTTGTTGCATACCAAGATATTTTTGAGAATAAATTGACCAATCCTCAAATTTATCTGAATTAACTCCAATATAACTTAAAGCTTTTACTGCCATTTTATTATTATACTTAATTTTGAAAGAGCCCGCTATGAAATTAGCGGGCTCGAATTTAACTATTAACCGTCTATTTTAGAAATTACTTCTCTTGCTCTTTTTAATACAGCGTCTCCATCAAGGCCTTTGCCCTTCATTTCTGCTAGCCAATCAGATTCGATTGGAGCCAATATTTTTTTGTATTCAGCTAACACTGAGTCTGATGCAACAGTTATCTCGTGTCCTGGAGTATTTTCTACTTGAACTCTCATCTTAGCATTCTGAGTATCGATTAAATTAGATGCCCAGTCGCCAAACCATTGACCAGAATGTTTATCAACACATCCTTTTGCTGCTGAAGAAAGACCATTATATTTCCCTTCATTCATTATTAATCCAAATGTAGCATTAGTAATGTTAACTTCTGTATGATATTTAGTAACATCAAATAATCTAAATGAACCAATTGCTGTGTATGGGAAAGGTGTACCATCTATAACACCTTTATTTAAGGCTTCTGAAGTTCCTGGTGCTGGCACTTTAACCCCAGTTGCTCCTAAGGTTTTAAGAATTGTTCCAGCTATTTTGCTTGGAACTCTCATTTTTTTTCCTTTAAAGTCTGCAGGCTTAACAACTTTTGTATCCTTCATATGGATTTGGTATCCTGGATTCGAATGAAGTCCTATTAGTTTAATTCCTGCCATTTCTTTATCTAAGTAACCTTCTTCAAAAAGAGTATTTAGAGCTCTAGATCCAGCTTTTGAAGTTTTAGTTAAGAATGGTAGCTCTACAACTGAACTTAAAGGAAATTGACCACCAATATATCCAAGAACTGTCCAAGATATATCTGCAACTCCTGAAGTTACTATATCGTATTGTTTCGGAGGACTTCCTAATACTCCTCCTGCATACATTTTTACATTTAAAGCACCATTTGAACACTTGTTAACCTTATCTGCCCAAGCAGCTAAAATCTTACTTGCTATAAATGCTTTTGGTGGCTCAAATGTTGCTAACTTTAATTCTGTAGCTGATGCCGTACTAATAATGCTTAAGGAAAAAATTCCTATAACAAAACCAATTATTTTTTTTTTCATGTTAATCCCCTCTTATAATTAAATAATTATCAGAAAGTTTAACTTGAAAATTAGATTATTTCATCCTTAATTGTATTAGATAAAGTGCCAATTTCTGTGATTTCTATTTCAACATTATCTCCTGGCTTCATAAATATTGGAGGATTTCTTTTAAACCCTACCCCTCCAGGCGTACCAGTGACTAGTACATCACCAGCTCTCCATGCCATTGCTTTGGAGACATACGAAATTAAAATTGGAATATCAAATATAAGTTGATTTAATTTAGCGTTTTGCATTACTTCACCATTTAATCTAGTTTCAATTGTTAGATTTTTATAATCAGTAATGTCTTCAGCTAAAACCATGTGTGGACCAAAACTTCCTGTTTTTTCAAAGTTTTTACCCATTCCAAATTGTCTAGTGTGTCTCTGCCACTCTCTTACAGTACTCTCATTATAACATGAAAAACCAATTATATGTTTTAAAGCATCCTCAGGCTTTATATGTTTGCCGCCTTCGCCCATAATTACTGCCATCTCACCTTCAAAATCTAAACTTTGTGATACAACGGGTCTTTGAATTGGTTGTAGGTGTGCAGTTTGACTTTCTGGAAATCGATGAAAAATTACTGGATTCTCTTCAACTGTTCTGTTGGTTTCTTTAACATGTTCACTATAATTTAAACCGACACAAATAATTTTTCCAGGATTTGGAATTAATGGTAAATATTCAATATCTGAGTTATTAATGTTGCCTGGATTGTTTGTTGCATAAGATTTCGCTTCTTCAATTCCTTGATTTGAAATTAAATCTTTAAGTGTATTTGAATTTGATACTTTTCCAGTTAGATCTGTAATTTTATTATTATTTATAATACCGAACTTGTTTTGATCATTATGTTTAAAAGAAATAAATTTCATGATTAATACTTTCTATTTTTGAGACTACTTATATGTTAATGTTTAAATAATTTGAAGCAACATTTTTATGATTTCTAAAGTCAGTAAAGTTTTTGATTATTCGGCGATAGCTTCAGGTATTGTTTTGTTTTTATTAGCTGTATTAACTTTTTGTGATGTATTTGGAAGAAGGTTTTTAAATTCTCCAGTTACAGGCACAATAGAGTTAGTTGAAATAGGAATGGCATTAGTAGCTTTCCTTGCAATGCCAAGAGCGTTTTATTTAAATGCTAATGTTTCAGCAGATTTTATAAATAATTTAAATTTGGGTACATTTAAAACCTATTTGGTAATTTTAAAATTTGTTTTAATGATATCGATTATGTCCTTAATGGCATACTCTACTACTTTGACATCATACAAATTTATGAATAATCAAAGAGTAACGATTGATCTAGAGCTTTATTTTTATCCTTTTTATTTCATATGCTCAATTGGGATGTGGTTAAGTGTTTTTGCAATAATCATATGGTTTATCAAAACTATTTTTAAAATTAATTCAAAAGCTGAGAATTTGTAATGGGATTAGAGGCTGTAATTAATGGTGGATTGTCTTTTGCTGCTGTATTAATTTTGATGGTATTAAACGTACCAATAGGAATTGCAATGTTGGTTGTTGGTTTTACTGGCTTTGCAATGATTTCAGGATTTGACCCTGCAATATTTGTTTTGGGAACTGCTCCTTTTGATGCTGTCTCAAAATATACATTATCAGTGTTGCCTTTATTTGTTTTAATGGGAAATCTTGCCAACAGTTCAAATTTATCAAGAAATTTATATGATGCAGCTTATGCAATAGTGGGCCATTACAAAGGTGGTTTAGCGATGTCTACTGTAGGGGCATGCGCTGGATTTGGAATGATTTGTGGATCATCGATTGCAACAGCTGCAACAATGTCTCAAATGGCAGGCCCTGAAATGAGAAGACATGGTTACAGTGATGCCCTAATAAGCGGATCTATTGCATCTGGTGGAACGCTTGGAATCATAATTCCTCCGAGTGTAATTTTAGTAATATATGCTTATTTAACTGAACAGTCTGTTCAAGAATTATTTTTTGCTGCACTGATACCAGGAATAATAGCAGTGGTACTTTATATGATTGCTATTAGGATTTATCTTTTAATTTATCCCTCACAAGGTGGTTATGGAACAAAAATGCCTTTGAAGGAAAGAATTTCTGCATTATCAAAAGTTTTTCCAATTTTTTTAATATTTGCAATCATGATGGGTGGACTTTATTTAGGTTTTTTTACAGCAACAGAAAGTGCTGCAGTAGGTGTAATTTTGGTTTTAATTTTTATTTATTTTAGAGGTCAATTAAAATTAAGTTTATTGAAAGATGCTTTATGGACCACTATAAAAACTGTTGGTTCTTTATATTTAATTGTTATTGGTGCAAGTATATTTAATTATCTTATAACTGTCACACAGTTACCTTTTGCGGTTGTTGATTTTATAAATTATCTTGAGCTTACTCCATTAGGAATAATTTTAGTAATTTGTGCAATTTATTTAGTTCTTGGTACTGTAATGGACTCTTTAGCAATGTTATTTTTAACTATTCCAGTATTTTATCCAGTGATTATTGATGCTGGAATTGATCCTGTTTGGTTTGGTATATTTGCAGTAATAGTTGTTGAATTTGGATTGATTTCACCTCCTGTTGGAATGAATTTATTCGTAATTAAAGGTGTAATGCAAAAAACACCTTTGCAAACTATATGGTTTGGGACTCTTCCATTCTTAATGACTGATGTAATTAGGCTCGCTTTAATTATTGCTTTTCCTGCAATTTGTTTATATTTGCCTAGTCTGATGGCTCACTAGTGTCTTTTATTTTTTTTATATAATTAAAATAAATAAAACCAAAAACTGCACCTACAATCATTAAAATATATTGATAGAATTTTAATAATACAAAAACTATTGGTAATTCTGTACCTGGATTCTGAGCATAAAAATTATCAGTTCCATCTTTATATAAATCCATTGGACCTAAAGTTGCATACAAACCAAAGATAAATATATAAATACAAGGTAATAAAGAAATAATTAATAAAATTCTATTTCCACGAATTAATTTTATTAAATTTGCAGATATTCCCACTGAAACTAAGCAAATTAGAGACAATATTAAAGGATTCATTACCAGACTCCTATCATAATACCGTCGTCTTTAGTATAGTCTCTTTCTTTCAAAACAAATTCATCTGTTACTGCAACTCTATTTTTTCTATTAGTAATTCTTTTAAGCAGAATATCTTTCATTTCCTCAATAATTTTTGAATGTTCAAGAGATTGCCCTAGATCATTAAATTCATCAGGGTCATTTTTTAAGTCAAATAATTGTGGTGGAAAACCTTTATAATAAATATACTTCCAATTATTATTTCTAATCATATAAGCTCTTGCATCTGATGCTCCAACATTAAGAACTTTTCTTGCTTCGTTAAAAGAGTAATCTATTTCACTAAATACACTCTCTTTCCAATTAGAGACTTCATTTCCTCTAATAATTGGTAACAAAGATTGTCCTTCAAGGCGATGTTTACTTACATTGCTATCAACAGAGTCTAAAAAAGTTGGTAGTAAATCAATAGCCTCTACAAATCTGTTTTCTCTTACTCCTCTGGTATTATCTGACAAATTACTAGGATCATAAATTATCATTGGAACTTTAACAATTTGTTCGTGAAATAGTTCTTTTTCTCCTAGCCAATGATCACCCTGATAATCACCATGGTCTGATGTAAAGACTATCATTGTATTTTTCATGTAATCTTTTTCCTCTAGAAATTTGAATAGTCTACCAAGATTATCATCTATTTGTTTTATTAACCCCATATATCCCGAAAGAACAGTGTTTCTAACTTCTTCTCTTGAAAAAGTCTTTGAAATATTATTTTCCATGAAAGCTTTATACACTGGATGATCTATTTCTTTTTCAGCGTTACTTCGATGAACTGGGTAAAATTGGTTTGCTGAATACATGTTATGGTAAGGTGCAGGTGCAATATATGGCCAGTGAGGTTTTATAAATGATAAATGCAGAAACCAAGGCTTCTCTCCACTTTCTTGAATGAATTCCATTGATCTATTTGTCATAAATGCAGTTTCAGAATGTTCTTCTTTAACTCTTGCTGGTTTATTTGAATTTCTTAACCTCCATCCACTTAAAATATTTCCATTTTCATCTTCTGATGAATTTGCCCAACTATTCCAAGGGTTTTGACCATCATATCCAAGTTGATTTAACCACTCATTGTAGGATAATTTTTTGTTTGAATTTTTAATATGGTTATTCGGGTGAAGCCCATCATCTCTTTCATAGGGTTCAAAACCAGGCTCGCTTATTGTTAAACCTATTTCTGTATCTTTTGAAATTCCAAGTCTATTCATTCCATCTAAATCTGGTCTCATATGAGTTTTACCAACAACACCAGTTCTTATCCCAGATTGTCTTAAATAATCTCCAATTGTTAATTCCCCAATTGGTAAAGGTATTTGATTCCACGTTGAGCCATGACTAAATACCGTTCTCCCAGTGTAATACGATGCTCTTGATGGGCCGCAAACAGGAGCTTGGACATAAGCTGACTCAAACAAAACTCCTTTTTTTGCTAAAGCATCTATATGAGGTGTTTTAAGATGAGGATGGCCATAACAAGAAAGATAATCAAACCTTAGCTGATCAGCCATTATAAATAATATATTTTTAACTTTATTCATTATCTTTTAAACATTTGCTTTAGTCCAACGGTAGATGCCTCGCATATACCTTTTTCAGTAATTAAACCTGTTACATATTTTGAAGGTGTTATATCAAATGCAATGTTCATTGCTTTACTAGTTTTAGGATAAATCAAAACTCTTTTAATATTATTTTTTTCATCTTTCCCTTCAATATAAGATAGTTCTTCAGAATTTCTTTCCTCAATAGGAATATCTTTGTAATTTTTGATGTCCCAATCTATTGTAGAACTTGGTAAGGCTACATAGAAAGGAACATTATTGTCATAAGCAGCCAATGCTTTTAAATAAGTTCCTATTTTATTACACACATCTCCAGTTGATAAGGTTCTATCCGTTCCAACAATACACATATCAACCTCTCCTCGTTGCATTAATATTCCACCTGTATTATCTGCAATTATAGTATTTGGAATATTTTCTTCATTTAATTCATATGAAGTTAAGTTTGCACCTTGGTTTCTTGGTCTTGTTTCATCAACCCAAACATGGATAGGAATTCCTTTTTTATGTGCATGATAAATTGGTGAGGTAGCTGTCCCCCAATCTATAGTTGCTAACCACCCTGCATTACAGTGAGTTAAGATATTTACAGTTTTATTGTTTTTATTATAAATTTCTTCGATAATTTTAAGTCCATTAAATCCTATATTCTCACAAAATTTTACATCTTCATCACATATTGATTTTGCTTCATCTAATGCCACATCTAATAATTCATCAGACTTCACAAATGATAATTTATTATTCATTCTATGAACTGCCCATTGTAAATTTATGGCTGTAGGTCTTGAATTAACTAACTCTTCTGAACTTTTTTTAATGAAATCTAAATTTTTATTTTCTTGTATTGCTAATACTATTCCATAAGCAGCAGTCCCACCAATAAGAGGCGCTCCTCTTACCTCCATATTTTTTATCGCTTTTATTGCATCTCTTATTGTCTTCAAATCTTTAACAACAAACTGATGTGGAAGTTTGGTTTGATCAATTATTTTTACTACATTATTTTCATACCAAATTGTTCTATATTTTTTTCCCTTTATTCTCATTTAATTGCTCCAAACCACAGGAAACCAATCCTTTCTCATTTTATCTCCTGAATTTAAATCTATTCCTTTAAAAGGTGGAGAAGTTTCTCCTTTTCTTTCAATGTATCTTACATCGTCTCCAATAAATCTTGCGGAGAATGCTTTACGACTTTTTTTGTCATTATTTCCTGAAGATGAATGTAAAACTTTAAAATTAAATAATATTGCATCTCCCATATTCATTTCTGTACTAAAAATATTTTTTTTATCTATATTTGGCATATCCATAAAATTGTCGTTGTTTTTATACCAAAAAGAGTCGTTTAACCACTTGGTAGGCTTTACTAACATTGGCAACTTATGGGATCCTTTCAAAACTTTCAGGCAGTTATCTTTTGAAACATTGTCTAATGGTATCCAGAAACTTCCTGTATCATTTCCATCTACACAATAATATGGAAGATCTTGATGCCATGGAGTTTCTTTTTTTGTTCCGGGTTCCTTTAAAAAAATGTGCTCATGAAACACTTGAATTTTATTAGATTGAGTTGATTGAGCAACAATTTCTGCTGCCGGTGAATTAAAAATAAAATCTTTAAATTCTTCAATTCTTTCCCAGTTACAATAATCTTCAAAAAATCTTCCTTCTTGTTTGTTTGAAATATTTTCTCTTCCGTATGAACTTGGATTATTTAATACTTTTTGAAATCCATTTTTAAGTTTTTCAATCCAAGGTAAAAAAGCTTCTTTGATTATAATTACGCCATCATTTTTATAATTTGAAATTTGTTTATCTGATAATTTTACTTTCACTTATTTAAAACTCTTCCAGCTACTGTTTTTAATTTATCTTTTGTTTTTTGTGATCTTTTTTCTGGAGCAGTAATTATAGCAACATCTAAGCAATTATTTGTTGAGTCATCTGGGTCAATATAAGTATCAAAATTATCAATAAGATTTTTAATCATACTTTTTGCTTTAGAAGCATTGTCTAATAATACTTTTATCACTTTTTGGACATCAACATTTTCATGATCTGGATGCCAACAATCATAATCTGTCACCATAGAGACAGATGCATATCTAATTTCTGCTTCTCTTGCTAATTTGGCTTCTGGCATATTTGTCATTCCAATCACATCGGCTTTCCATGATCTGTATAAATTCGATTCAGCCAATGTTGAAAATTGTGGACCTTCCATCACCACATAAGTTCCTCCCTTTTGATAATCTATTCCTTCTTTTTTAATTGCATCCTCACATGCATTCATTAAACCCTTTGAAGTTGGTTGTGCCATTGATACATGAGCAACTATTTCCTCATCAAAAAAAGTTTTATTTCTAGCAAATGTTCTGTCTATAAATTGATCTATAATAACAAATTTACCAGGAGGCAAATTTTCTTTCAAAGAACCAACTGCAGAGACAGAGACAATATCTGTTACTCCCAGTTGTTTTAATGAGTCAATATTTGCTCTAAAATTTATATTAGATGGTGAAATAAAGTGTCCCCTGCCATGTCTTGGTAAAAAATAAACTTCTTTATTTTTATAAATTGTTTTTAAAATCTGATCTGATGGTTTTCCCCAAGGAGTGTTTAAATCTATTAATTCTCTATCTTTAAACTCCTCAACGTCGTATAGACCACTTCCGCCTATTATTGCTAATTTATTATTTGCCATGTAAAAAGTAATTATATTGTATTTATAAATAAGTATTATGGATTTAAAAGATTATATTCGCTCAATTAAAGATTATCCTAAAAAGGGTATTTTATTTAGAGATATAACTACTTTAATAAAGAATGAGACTGCCTTTGACGAAACAATTAATCAAATTGTTGATAGATCTAAAAAATTTAAGGTAGATAAGATTGCTGCAATCGAGTCACGTGGTTTTGTATTTGCATCTGCCGTTTCCTACATATTAAAAAAACCATTTATAATGTTAAGAAAAAAAAATAAACTTCCTGCTGATGTGCATTCAATTGATTTTAAACTTGAATATGGAACTGCAACAATAGAAGTTCACAAAGACTCAATTTCAGAAAATGATTTTGTTCTAATAATAGATGATTTGATAGCAACGGGAGGAACTGCAGAGGCTGCGGCTAAACTAATAGAAATTTCTAAAGGAAATGTTGCAGCCTTTATATTTGTCATAAATCTTTTTGACTTAGGTGGTAGTGATAATCTTTTGAAAAAAGGATATAAAGTTGAAAATTTGATGGACTTTCCAGGTCATTAATAAAATGTATTATTAAAAATTTAAATATTAACTTTAAAATGAAAAAAAAGATTTTTTTTATAACTTCATCAATATTTATATTTGTTATAATTTTAGCAAGTAGTAACTTTGGAAATAGACTGCTGTTTCCAGTTTATGAGAAATTACCCGATAAAATCAAATTAAAACTAGTTGAAACAATTTTTGTTTACAAAAATCAAGAAGTTTTAAAACAAAAATTAGAAAACAAAAATAAAATAATAAAAAAAAATAAAGTTTATAATCAAAAAAAAAATGATGATATCGAAAAATCTATAATAAAATATAATTTGAATTTTGATAAAGAAAATGAAACAAAAATTAAAATAGAAAAGAATTACTACATATTAAAAAAATTCAAGTCATTCCAATTAGCCAAAAGTATTAATGCAGAAAGCAAAGGTTCAGCTTATATTGAATATAATGATGGTAAATTATTTTTAATGTCTGCATCTGGAATAGTTACATTTTCATCTGATATAGAAAACGATCAAATACAATTTAAATATATAAAAACTAATATCGATGACTTTATCAATTTTAAAGAATTTAACACAACAAATGATAAAAATGAATATAGATTTAGTATTAAAGATTTTTTAATTTTTAAAGATAAAATATTCGTGTCATTTACCAACAAAGTAAGTGAAGACTGTTATAATATTTCTATAATATATGGAAAGTTACGCTTAGATAAGATAGATTTTAAAAAATTTTTTTTTCCTAATGAATGTGTTTTAAAAAAAAATATAGATAATGAATTTAATGCTCATCAAAGTGGAGGTAGATTAGCAATTTTTGATAATGAAAATATATTATTATCTACTGGAGAATTTAGACATAGAGAAAAAAGTCAGGATGCAAAATCTATT
>CACKUZ010000022.1 GCA_902603475.1 uncultured Pelagibacteraceae bacterium | reverse complement strand
AACTTATAACATTTTTAATTGAAATTTAAGCAGTTTTTTTGAACTTATTGTCCAACATTGGTTTTAAAAATTTACCTGTATAACTATCTTTAACATTGATAATTTCTTCAGGTTTACCTTCAGCTATGATATTTCCTCCCTTAACACCACCATCTGGGCCCATATCAACTATATAATCAGCTGTTTTAATAACATCTAAATTATGCTCAATAACAACGACAGTATTTCCAGTTGCAACAAAGGTGTGCAAAATTTCCAGTAATTTTTTAATATCGTGTTGATGTAGTCCTGTCGTCGGTTCGTCCAATATATATATTGTTCTTCCAGTTGACCTTTTAGATAATTCTTTTGCAAGTTTAATTCTTTGGGCTTCACCACCTGATAGAGTAGTAGCTTGTTGACCAATTTTTATATACCCTAATCCAACTTTTTTAAGAGTAAGCAATTTTGTTTTTATATTTGAAATATTTTCAAAATATTCACACCCTTCGTCAACTGTCATATTTAAAACATCAGCAATACTTTTGTCTTTAAATTTAATTTCTAGTGTTTCTCTGTTATATCTAGTTCCTTTGCATTCATCACAAGTTATATAAACATCTGGTAAAAAGTGCATTTCATAAGTTATTACCCCGTCACCTTCACAAGCTTCACACCTTCCACCTTTGACATTGAATGAAAATCTTCCAGGTTTGTAGCCTCTAGTTTTTGACTCTGGCAAATTAGTAAACCAGTCTCTTATTGGACCAAACGCACCTGTATAAGTGGCTGGATTAGATCTAGGTGTTCTACCAATAGGGGATTGATCTATGTCTATAATTTTATCGACTAATTCAATACCTTTAAAACCTCTAAAAGGTTTTGGAATTTTTCTAGATTTATTATTATTTAGAGTAAGGTTTAAAGCATTGTAAAGAGTTTGAAGTATTAATGTTGATTTACCGCTTCCAGAAACACCCGTTACACAGGTAAAACTTCCAAGTGGAATTTTAAGATTAACATTGTTTAAATTATTTCCACTTGCTCCATTAATTTCTAAAAACCTTCCATTTTTTGCCAATCTTCTAGTCCTTGGTATTGGTATGTAGCTTTTATTTGACAAGTATCTTCCTGTGATACTCTCGTTATTATTTAATATATCTTTGTATGATCCTTGGGCAATTACTTCACCTCCTTTGTTTCCAGCTTCAGGGCCAAGATCGATAATGTGATCTGCATTTTCCATTGTTTCAGTATCATGCTCTACAACTATTACTGTATTTCCTAAGTCTCTAAGTCTTTTTAATGCATTTATTAATTTGACATTATCTTTTTGATGTAAACCAATTGATGGTTCGTCAAGCACATATAACACTCCAGTTAATCCCGAGCCTATCTGTGAAGCTAACCTTATTCTTTGTGCTTCACCCCCAGATAAAGTTCCAGATTCTCTTGATAAAGTTAAATAGTCAAGACCTACATTAAGTAAAAAATTTAATCTTTCATTAATTTCTTTTAAGATATGTTGAGCAATCTTAAGTTGACGTTTGTCTAATTTTGTCTCGAGTGATTTAAACCACTCCTTAGCATCAAATATAGATTTTTCGGTTACCTCACTAATATTAAGTTCATTAATTTTAACACAAAGAGCCTCATCTTTTAATCTGTGCCCATTACATCTTTCACATTTTGTGTCAGATTGATACTGGGATATCTCTTCTCTTTTCCAATCACTATCTGTTTCTAAAAATCTTCTTTCTAAATTATTTACCACTCCTTCGAATGTTTTTTTATGTGAATACTTTTCATATCCATCGTCATAAGAAAATTTGATTTCTTCTTCATCAGATCCAAATAAAATTACATCTTTTATTTTTTTTGAGAGTCTCGACCATCTATCATTCAATGAAAAACCATAATGTTTTGATATAGAAGCTAAAGTCTGTGCATAATACAAAGAGGATGATTTTGACCAAGGTTCAATAGCTCCATCTGCAATAGTTTTCTTTTCATCGGGAACAACTAATTTTGGATCTACATTTAGTTTAACTCCAATACCCTCACATTCCTCACATGCACCATAAGGACTATTGAAAGAAAAAAGTCTAGGTTCTATTTCTTCAATAGTAAAACCGCTTTCAGGACATGCAAATTTAGTTGAAAATATTAAATTTTCAATTTTTCTAAACTTTTTCGGCAGTGTTTCATCCTCATATTCAACAAACATTAATCCATTTGCAAGATTTACTGCAGTTTCAACACTTTCAGCTAATCTATTGCCTAACGATGAATTTAAAATAATTCTATCAACTAGAACTGCTATATCGTGTTTTAATTTTTTATTTAATTCTGGAACTTCATCAATATCATAAAGTTTATTATCAACTTTAATTTTTCTAAATCCTCTTTTCTTGTAGCCAAGAATATCTTTCCTGTATTCTCCTTTTCTTCCTCTTACCACTGGTGCATATAAAAAGATTGTTGATTTTTTTGGAAGTGTTTTTATTTTATCAACTATTTGAGTTATAGTTTGAGATGTAATTGGGAGCCCTGTAAATGGAGAGTAGGGTATACCTGCTCTTGCATAAAGAACTCTCATGTAATCATAAATTTCTGTAACAGTTGCAACAGTAGATCTTGGATTTTTGGATGTATTTTTCTGCTCTATTGAAATAGCAGGACTTAATCCTTCAATTAAATCTACATTTGGTTTTTTCATTTTGTCAAGAAACTGTCTTGCATAAGCTGATAAGCTTTCTACGTAACGTCTCTGCCCTTCAGCATATACGGTATCAAAAGCTAAAGATGATTTTCCAGATCCAGATAGTCCTGTGATAACAACAAATTTTTCCTTTGGAATCTCTAGCGTTATATTCTTTAAATTGTGCTCTTTTGCACCCTTAATAACTATCTTTTTGAGCATAATTTTTGTTGCTTTAGTTTAATAAAATTAATATTCAAGTTAATTAGTGATATAATAAACATTCTTAAATATTAAAATATTATGGCTGGAAGTCTAAATAAAGTATTATTAATTGGTCGTTTGGGCGCAGACCCAGAAGTAAAGCAAATGGTAAATGGCAAAAGCGTTGCAAGATTAAGTCTTGCCACAAGCCAATCCTGGAAAGATAAAAATACTGGAGAAAAAAAAGAAAAAACTGAATGGCATAGAATAGTAGTTTTCAATGAGGGTTTGGTAAATGTTGTTCAACAGTATTTAAAAAAGGGAGCACAAGTATACGTTGAGGGTCAACTTTCAACTAGAAAATGGAAAGATGAGCAAAGTGGTCAAGATAAATACTCAACTGAAATTTTAATACAAGGATATAACTCATCCTTAACTATGCTTGGAGGTGGTAATCAAAACAATATTGCTTCACAAGATAATAAACAAAATTTTGATGATAGTCCCACACCAGATCAAAGTGGCTTAGACGACGATATTCCATTTTAATTAATATGGAAAAAAACGAAATTTCAAAGATAAATAATAATATTAAACCAATCTCTATGTATGATGAGATGAGTTCATCATACTTGTCTTACGCTATGAGTGTTATAGTAAGTAGGGCATTACCTGATATTAGAGATGGATTAAAACCAGTTCATAGAAGAATCATATATGCAATGCATAAAGGTGGTTTTGATTGGTCAAAACAATTTAGAAAATCTGCAAGAATTGTTGGGGATGTAATTGGTAAATATCATCCTCATGGAGATCAAGCTGTTTATGATGCATTAGTTAGAATGGTTCAAGAATTTTCAATGAGCCTTCCTTTAGTCGATGGACAAGGTAATTTTGGTTCCATAGATGGGGATCCTCCTGCAGCAATGAGATACACTGAAACAAAACTAGCAAAAGTTTCACAGTTTTTAATTGATGATATAGAAAAAAATACTGTATCTTTTAAAAGCAACTATGATGAAACAGAGCAAGAACCTATTGTATTACCTGCTCAATATCCAAATCTTTTAGTCAATGGCGCTGGTGGAATTGCTGTAGGAATGGCGACAAGTATACCACCTCACAATTTAGGCGAGGTAGTAGATGGAACTTTAGCATTAATTAAAAATAAAGATATTAAAATTAATGAGCTAATGAAACACATTCCTGGACCAGATTTTCCAACTGGTGGATTAATAATTGGAAAAGATATAATTAAGCAAGGATATAAAACTGGAAGAGGATCTTTTAAAATACGTGGAGAAATTTCAGTAGAAAATTTAAAAAATGGTAAAGACAGACTGGTAGTTTCATCTATACCTTATCAAATTAATAAGGCTAACTTAAATGAAAGAATTGCAGAATTAGTAAGAGATAAAAAAATTGAGGGTATAAGCGATATAAGAGATGAGTCAAATAGTGAGGGTATTAGAGTATCAATTGATCTTAGACGAAATGTTGAACCCGAAACTATAAAAAGACAATTATACAAATATACCTCGATAGAGTCATCTTTTGGTTTTAACTCTTTAGCAATTGTTGATCAAAAACCTAAGACTTGTAACTTAAAAGATTTTTTAGAAAACTTTTTAAAGTTTAGAGAAGATGTAGTTATAAAAAGAACAAAATTTGATTTAAAAAGAGCAGAAGATAGGGTTCATATTTTGCTTGGATTATCAGTCAGTGTTGAGAATATTGATAAAGTCATTAAAATAATTAGATCATCTAAAAACCCTGAGGAAGCAAAAAATTCACTTTTAAAAACAAGTTGGAAGATAAATCAAGCATCAAAACTAATTAAATTAGTTGATAGTAAAAATTACAAAGGAAAATATGTTCTATCTATTGACCAAGTTATATCAATATTAGAGCTAAGATTACAAAAACTAACTGCTATAGGTATTAATGAAATAGAAATAGAAATCAAAAAATTAGCTGATGAGATTTCTAAATACAAAAAAATTATAAATTCTAAAAGTGAATTGCTAAGAGTTATTAGTAATGATTTACAGATGATTAAAGATAAATTTTCTGTTCCAAGAAGAACTAAAATTATAGATGCTGTATTAAATTACGACATAGAGGAAACAATACAAAAAGAGTCAGTAATAATAACAATAACACTCCAAGGATATATAAAAAGAGGGGCTTTAAGTGGAGTTAAACAGCAAAAAAGAGGTGGAAAAGGAAAAACAGGAATTAAAACTAGAGAAGAAGATTCGGTTGTTCAAACATTATCTGTTGATACACACACGTCATTATTATTCTTTTCTACAGAGGGTTTGGCTTATAAAGTTAAAGCATGGAAAATACCCGAAGGTTCAGCTTCATCTAAAGGTAAGTCACTATTCAATATTTTACCCCTAAAAAATCATCAATCTATAAGTTCGATTATGCCTTTTCCTGATGAAGATGTTGTTAAAAAAAACATGCATATCATATTTGCAACTAGCAAAGGAAAAATAAGAAAGAATAATTTAGAGGATTTTTCATCTATTAATGCTTCTGGT
Organism: uncultured Pelagibacteraceae bacterium; assembly: GCA_902603475.1. Taxonomy (GTDB): domain Bacteria; phylum Pseudomonadota; class Alphaproteobacteria; order Pelagibacterales; family Pelagibacteraceae; genus Pelagibacter. Next base: position 7,023 of record CACKUZ010000022.1, on the reverse strand, counting down.
AAAATTGCAATGAAATTAGATTCTGATGATAAAATAGTTGGAGTAAAGATATGTACAGATGATCAAGATATAATGCTAAATACAAAATTTGGTAAATGTATAAGGTTTGAATCCAAAAAACTAAGAGTTTTTAAGGGAAGATCTTCTAAAGGTATAAGAGGTATTAATCTCTCAGAAAAGGATACAATTGTTTCATTATCTATAATTGATAAAGATGATATTAAAAAAAGTAAAAGTAAAACTAAAGATGAAAAATCTGAGGTTAAAGCTAAAGAAAAATTTATTTTATCCATTACTGAAAACGGTTATGGTAAAAGAACATCTCATTATGATTTTAGAGTTACAAATCGAGGAGGCAAAGGGATAATAGGCATTGTTAATTCCCAACGAAACGGTAATGTTTCATCTTCTTTCCCAGTATTTGAGGGTGATCAAATATTAATTTCTACTAATAAAGGTAGAGTTATAAGAACTGCCGTTAAGGAAATTAGAATTGCTGGAAGAAATACACAAGGAGTAAGAATAATCAAATTAACTGGCGACGAAAAGGTTGTCTCTTCAATTAAATTAGATGATAATTTAGTTTAATGAAAAATATAGCTATATATCCAGGAACATTTGATCCAATAACAAATGGACATATTGATGTTATTAAAAAAGCTCTAAAATTAGCAGATAAAATTATAGTTGGCATATCTGATGGCAACGAAAAAAATTTTTTATTTCCAATAGATGAAAGATTAAAAATTGTTTCAAAGGCTTTATATGTAGACTTGAAACTTCCAAAAAATAAAATTCAAGTGATAAAATTTAACTCTTTAACAACAGAATTATGTAAAAAATATAAGTCAAATCTAATACTTAGAGGTTTAAGGGCAGTTTCGGATTTTGAATATGAGTTTCAGTTAGCCGGAATGAATAGAAAGTTAAACAATAAAGTAGAAACAGTGTTTCTTATGTCAGATGTTGAAAATCAGATTATTTCATCAAGATTTGTTAAAGAAATAGCTTTACATAAGGGTGATTTAAAGAAATTTACAACTAAAAGTACTATCAAGTCACTGAAAGAAGTTTATGCTTAAAAAAATTAATATTTTATTTTTATCAATATTTTTATTAACAACAGCATTAAATGCAAAGGAGAATACAATGATACTTAAATTAAAAGATGGAGATTTAAAAATTGAATTATTTCCAGACGTGGCACCAAACCATGTTAAAAGAATAACTGAATTAGCTAACAGCGGAAAGTATGATGGTGTTGTTTTTCACAGAGTAATTGATGGTTTTATGGCACAAACAGGAGATGTTCAATTTGGAAATTCATCTTCTGAAACCTTTAATTTAAGTAGAGCTGGAATGGGTGGTTCAGATATGCCTGATCTTAAAGAAGAGTTTAATGATTTACCACATGAAAGAGGAACGCTGTCAATGGCAAGATCTTCAAATCCTAACAGTGCCAATAGCCAGTTCTTTATTTGTTTTGGTCCCACACCACATCTTGATAGACAATATACGGTATTTGGAAAAGTTATTGAGGGTATGGAGTTTGTCGATATGATTACAAAAGGGGATGGACCTAATGGATCTGTTTCTAATCCAGATAAAATAATTAGCTTTAAATCTGAGTAGAATTTAATGGATGGAAGACATAAAGAATTTTTCTTTTAGCGTAAAACATCAAAATAAAAATTATCGTGTTGGATTAATTCAAACACATCGTGGTGAAATTAATACTCCTGCGTTTATGCCAGTGGGCACTCAAGCTACAGTTAAAGGTGTTTTTATCAATGATATTATTAAAACAGGAAGTGAAATAATACTTTCTAACACATATCATTTAATGATTAGACCTGGAGCAGAGAGGATAGAGGCAGTTGGTGGACTACATAGATTTATGAATTGCAGACTTCCTATTTTGACAGACTCTGGTGGTTATCAAGTTATGTCTTTATCTAAATTTAATAAAATAGATAGAGTTAAAGGGGCAATATTCCAATCCCACATTGATGGAAAAACTTTTGTTTTGAGTCCTGAAGAAAGCATTAGAATACAAAAAAAACTAAACTCTGACATTATTATGGTGATGGATGAGTGCCCAAAAAATACAAAAGATTATAAAAAAATCAAAACATCTATGGATTTATCTACAGAATGGGCTAGACGTTCTAAGGAAGAATTTGGGACAAATCCCCAAAAAGCTTTGTTTGGTATTATTCAAGGAGGGTTATTTAAAGATTTGAGAAATGAGTCTCTTGCTAAATTAATAAACATAGAATTTGATGGATATGCAATTGGTGGTCTAGCTGTTGGAGAAACACAAAAAGAAATGTTTGAAGTATTAGATGGAATTAAAGATAACTTACCAATAGATAAACCAAGATATTTAATGGGTGTTGGAACTCCATCTGATATATTGGGAGCTGTTAAAAGAGGAATAGACATGTTTGATTGCGTCTTACCGACAAGATCAGGAAGAACAGGTTTAGCTTTTACCTGGAATGGAAGAATTCAAATAAGAAATTCAGAAAATAAACTTGATAATTCACCTCTAGATAGCAATGTAACTAAATTTGATTTGAATAAATACTCAAAAAATTATCTAAACCATCTATATAATACAAATGAGATGCTTTCATCTATGATTTTAACCTTAAATAATATAAATTTTTATCAAGAACTTATGTATGAAATTCGAAAAAATATCAAAATGGGAACTTTTGATCAATTTCACGATAAGTATATCAATATTTTGTAAATTTTAACCATTGCCAAATATTTAAAAATCAATATAAGATTTTCGTGTTGGGCCCTTAGCTCAGTTGGTAGAGCAATTCCCTTTTAAGGAATGGGTCGATGGTTCGAGTCCATCAGGGCTCACCATCACTTCAAACTATTGGTGGATACTTCAAAATAATTTCATTAGTCCAATTATTTATTTGTTCAATTCTTCTATCATTAGATGGATGTGTGCTCATAAACTCTGGTGGCTCTTTACCTTTGTTTGCTATCTTCATTCTTTCCCATATTTTGGTAGTTTCTCTGATATCGTATCCAGATAATGAAGAAAAAATTAACCCTAGATAATCAGCTTCACTCTCTTGTTTTCTTGTAAAAGGGTTCATAATTCCAATTTGAGATATTAATCCAACAGTATTCATACCTGTAGTATTGTTGACTTTTGAAATCGCACCTCCTGTAGCAATGTCAATTATTCCAGTTGTGGTATTTAGTAATACAGCTCTGCTTTGCCTTTCAACAGAGTGTTTAGCAACAGCATGAGCTATTTCATGACCCATTACAGCCGCGAGACCATCGTCATTTTTTGTAATATCTAACATACCTGTATAAACTGCAATTTTCCCTCCTGGCATGCACCATGCATTCTTTATTTTTTTATTATCAATAAGTATATATTCCCAATTAAAGTTTTTTGTTGGATCATCCATATCATTTTTATAAAAATATTCAGATATTGAATTTTCAATTTTATTTCCAATTGAGATTATTTTGTTTAAACTGTCCATATCTTCACTTAATTTAGCTTTCTTTTTGACTTTTTCATACAATTGAGCCGCTTGTGCGTTAAGCTTTGATTCTGGAATTAATTTTAATTGCCTTCTTTCAGTAATTGGAGCAGTTGTACAAGCATGCATACCTACAGAAAGACATCCACAACCCATTAAATATATAAAATTTCTTCTATTCACTTTTCTTAATATTTATATTACATGTAATTTATAATCAATTAAAGATATGTCGAAACTAAGAAGAAAAAGAATTTCATTTATAGCAAGGCTAAGAAACTACTTTATAACTGGAATTGTTGTTTTAGTACCAATTGGAATTACATTATATCTTACAACTTTTTTTATATCAATTTCATCAAAATTAATTCCCCAAGGAATAAATCCAAATAATTACTTACCATTTGCAATTCCCGGCTTAGAAATTTTATTGTCAGTAATATTTATTACTTTTGTAGGAGGCTTGTCACTTTCTTTTATTGGTAAAAAATTTTTACAATTGTTTAATGATTTATTAAAAAAAATACCAATTTTAAGAACCATATATTCTGCTATAGGACAAATGACAGAGACATTTGCACCTAAAAAGGGATCAAAAAAAAGTGTGGTTCTAATTCAGTATCCACGAAAAGGCACATGGGCAGTTGGTTTTGCAACAAAAGAAAATAAAGGTGAAATATCAAAAAAAATTAATACAGAATTAGTTAATGTTTTTGTTCCCACAACACCGAACCCAACAAGTGGTTTTCTATTAATGTTTCCTAAAAGTGATATTGTATATCTTGATATGACTTTCGAAGAAGCTTCAAAATTTATTGTCTCAGCGGGAACTTCAGACTCAAAATCTAAATAGATTCATTAATTACAGCCACTTTGTCGTAAAGTTTGATAAGTTTATTAAAATTATTAATTTTAATCTTATTTCTTTCAATTTTTTTAATATGATTTTCGGCAATTTTAAAAAGATCTTCATGCTGAATTGGATCAGCTAAGTTGTATTTTTTTAAACCACTTTGCTTAAATCCCAATATATCACCATATCCTCTAATTTTTAAATCTTCCTCGGCAATTTTAAAACCATCATTTGTATTTTTAAGAATTGTTATTCTCTTTCGAGCATTTTCACTCAGCCCAGCTTTAAACATAAGTATACATGAAGATTCTTTATTTCCTCTTCCAACTCGTCCTCTCAGTTGATGTAACTGAGATAATCCATACTTATTTGAATTTTCAATAACTATTACATTTGCATTTGGAAAATCGATTCCAACTTCTATTACTGTAGTTGAAACTAATATGTCTATCTTTCTATCATTAAACTTATTTAATACTTTATCCTTTTCTTCTTTACTCATTGCTCCATGAACTATATCAACTTTACCTCCAAAAATTTTACGTAAATATTTAAATTTTTCTGTAGCAGACTGATGATCAATTTTTTTTGATTCTTTGATAAGAGGACAAACCCAGAATACTTGATTTTTTTTTAATATTTCACTTTTAATGAAACTAATAACTTCATTAATTTTAGTCTCATTTTTACTATAAGTTTTAATTGGTTGTCTATTTTTTGGTTTTGATTTTATTAGGGAAATATCCATATCTCCATAAATTGTCATCATCATTGTTCTTGGAATAGGTGTCGCTGACATTACGAGTACATCGCAATCATTTCCTCCTTTATCAGACAGTTTTTTTCTTTGATTAACACCAAATTTATGTTGTTCATCAATAATTATTAAACCTAAATTAAAGTAAGTAATTTTTTCTTGGAAAAGAGAGTGAGTACCTACCAAAATATCAATTTTATTATTTATAACATCATTTAAAATTTTTTTTCTTTTTTTATACTCAGTCTTACCTGTTAATATTTCAGGATTACAAAGATTGTTAAAATTTTCTAATATAAATTTATAATGTTGAATAGCTAATATTTCAGTTGGAGCCATTATTGAAACCTGGTACCCAGCTTTTATAGTATTTAAGGCAGCGATTATAGACACTATCGTTTTTCCAGATCCCACATCCCCTTGAAGTAATCTAAACATTTTTTGTTTCGATTCCATATCTGCATTTATATTCTTTAATGAAGTTATTTGATCTGTTGTGAGTTTAAATTTTAAGTTGCTAATTATTTTACTCTGATGTCTTAAGTCTAAAATTTTATTTTTTTTTTTAATTTTTTTTATTTTATTTCTAATATCAGAAGAAAGTAAAAAATTTGCAAATATCTCATCAAAAACAAGTCTTTTAAAATATTTTGTATCTCTAATTTTTGTAATTTCTTCCTTATGAATTTTAATAATACTTTCCTTCCAGCTAACATTATCAAATAAACTTAAAACCTCTTTTGGTAACCATTCCTCCAAATCAGGTAAATTTTTGAAAACACTATTTATTACTTGATTATATTTATTTAATTTTAAACCATCAGAAAGACTGTATTTAATATCTTCATTTATAATATTTAAATTATTTGTTTTTTTTGTTGTTGGGTTTACAAATTGAAATTTATTTCTAAAATTATTTGCCTTTCCATGTATTATTATTTCTTCGTTTAAGGGTAATAATTTTTTTATATATCCTTCGTAACTATTAAAAAAAATGCAGTCTAATTTTACTCCATTTTTTTCACACTGCACTTTATTGGGTAAATTTCTAATTCGTGGAAAATTATACTTTATCGGTATTACTTTGATATTATAGATTTTTCCTATTTGTAAATCATCAACCTGTGTATCTTCGGCAGTTTCAATTCTTGATATAGGCAAATGCCAAAGAAGATCAAAAATTGTGAATATTTTTTTTTTGTTAAATGAACTTAATGTTTTTTTACCTACACCTTTAATTTTATCAATGGGTGACAATAAATATTCAAAATTACTCATTAAATATATATATATGTCTATAAGTAATGAATTCAAATAAACAAAATCTAATAAATAAAATTATTTATAGATCTCAATATCGAGGCACAAAAGAAATGGACATATTTGTTAGTAGTTTTGTTAAATCGATTATTGATTCATTATCAATAGATGATTTAAAAGATTTAGATATATTAGTTAACATGAGTGATGAAGATATTTCCAAAATCTCAAGAAATGAAATCAGTTTTAAAAATAAAAATATATTAAAACTGTTAATTGATTTTAAATGAATGGCGGAGAGACTGGGATTCGAACCCAGGAAAGAGTTGCCCCTTTGTCGGTTTTCAAGACCGATGCTTTCAACCGCTCAGCCATCTCTCCATGAGCAAGGTTTTATTATTATTAATATATATTTCAAGAATAAAATGACTTAAGTATTTAGTTAAAATATTCAAATAATTAAAAATGAACAAAAAAAATTTTAATAAAGGAGTTTTGTTAACATCCTTTGGTTCATTTTGGTGGGGTTTTTTTGGAGTTATATACTTCAAATATATTTCTTTTGCAGGTCATCTAGAAGTATTAATTCATAGAAGTGTTTGGACAGCTTTTGTATTAATAGTTAC
>CACKUZ010000021.1 GCA_902603475.1 uncultured Pelagibacteraceae bacterium | reverse complement strand
ATTAACAATTGGGATGAAATTCGACTGAGCTAATGCTGATACTTTTAAATATTCTGTTATTCCACCTAAACCGCAAACTTCTGGTTGGGCTATATCAATGCAATTATTTTTAATTAGTTGGTTCCAACCATATTTTGTGAACTCTGCTTCACCGCCAGCAATATTTGTTTTTAATTTTTCTTTTAGTTCTTTGTATCCATCGTAATCTTCTGGTGCCACAGGTTCTTCAAACCAATAGATTTCCATTTCATCCAATCCTTTACCAACGTACAAAGCATCATTTTTGTTATAAGCATGATTGGCATCCACCATTAGTTTAAAATTGTTGCCTATTGCTTCTCTTACTGCGCTTACTAACTTTAAATCTTCTTTTGGACCTAAACCAACTTTCATCTTCATCGCCTTGAAGTTTTTTTCTTTTATTTGATTTGCTTCTTTTTTGAATAATTCACATAATTCTTCGACAGATTTTTTTTGCAGCATCATTCCATAACCATAAACTGGAATTTTGTTATTAGTTTTACCCCCTAATAATTGATAAAGAGGCAATTTTGCTTTTTTCGCTAGTATATCCCACAATGCTATATCAATTCCTGATAATGCCTGAATAGGCATTCCTTTCTGACCGCTATCTCTAAGTAAATTATAAACTTTATGCCAAATATATTCTTTATTAATTGGATCTTCGCCTATTATTAAAGGCTGTATTACTTTTTCTACAATATATTTGTTAGCGAGAGCTATATTTCCAGGTCCAAAACACTCTCCCCAACCCGTAATACCTTCATCAGTTTCTATCTCTACTAAGTGGGCAGTTCTATGTTTGTAATATTGTTGTGAGTATCCTAGTTCTTTATCTAACTCATATCTAAGTACATGACTTTTGATTGAGCTGATCTTCACAATTATTAAACAGCAACTACTTTAGAGTTCTGTTCTCCTAAGTTCTCTATTGATAGTTTCATTTGATCACCTGCTTTCAGAAATACTTGTGGTTTTCTGCCCATTCCAACTCCTGGAGGTGTTCCTGTCGTAATTATATCCCCTGGTTGTAATGACATGAATTTACTCACATAAGATACAATGATATCTACATTAAAAATCATAGTACTTGTATTTCCTGTTTGCATTCTTTCGCCATTTACATCCAACATCATCTTTAAATTATTAATATCTTTAATTTCATCCTTAGTTACTAAGTAAGGTCCAGTAGGTCCGTAAGTGTCGTGAGACTTTCCTTTAACCCATTGTCCCATTTTTTCAATTTGCCATTCTCGTTCACTGACATCGTTTACTAAACAATATCCTAAAATATGATCTTGTGATTGACTTTCTGAAATATGTTTTGCTTCTTTTCCAATTACAATTCCAAGTTCAACTTCCCAATCTAGTTTTTTTGATCCAGAAACTATTTCTACATCATCATTAGGACCGCACATTGAGCTAGTCGCTTTCATAAACATTATCGGTTCTTTAGGAATATCAGCACCAACTTCAGCTGCATGATCTGAATAGTTAAGTCCTATTGCTACAAATTTTCCAGGGCTTGTAATGCATGAACCTACTCTTTGATTAGATGAAAGTTCAGGAAGACTTGATTTGTCTGCACTTTGAATTTTTGAAAGTGTTTCAAAATTTAAATTTTCTGGGTTTAAATCGTTTATGTGAGAACTTATGTCTCTTATTTTTCCATCAGCGTCTAAAATTGCTGGTTTTTCTTTTCCTTTTTCACCTACTCTTAATAATTTCATTGTTTCTCCTTTATATTTAAATTGTCATTCCACCATCAACAGAAAATGTATTCCCTGTTGTAAATGTTGATTCATCGCCAGCTAAATAAATAGCCATAGAAGCAATTTCTTCAGCTGTTCCTAGTCTTCCCATAGGTTGTCTTGCTATAAAATCTTTCTTGGCTTGAACAGGATCAGGACTCTGGTTTACTCTATCTTGCCAAGAAGGAGAGAAAACTGTTCCTGGTGCTATTGAATTACATCTAATATTTTGTTTTACAAAGTCTGAAGCTATTGACTTAGTTAACCCAATAATTGCAGCTTTTGAAGCGCCATATACAAATCTATTTGGTAAACCTTTTAGACTAGATGCTATAGACGAAACATTGATTATACTTCCACCATTTTGCTTCACCATTAACGGTAAAATTGCTCTACACATGAAATACATAGATTTAATGTTTACATCAAAAGAAAAATCCCAATCTTTTTCTTCACAATCTAAAATTGTTCCATGATGAACAAATCCTACTGCGTTAAATAGAACATTTACTTCATCGAGTGTTTTAACAAAATCTAAAATTGCTTTGTTGTCTGTAGAGTCTAAAGTTTTAATTTTAATATTAGGATATTCTTTATTTAAATAAGCTAAAGTTTTTTCATTCAAATCTGTTGCTATTACATTGGCCCCTTCATTATGAAAAGCGATTGCTGTTGCTTTTCCAATACCTTGGCCTGCTGCTGTAACTACAATTTTTTTACCTTCTAGTCTTCCACTCATTTATTATTTATCCTTTCAATTTCTTTATAAAGTGAACTATGGTCTGTTTCACCATGTCCATTTTTAACAAGAGATTTATACATTTCTTTAACCAAATTTGAAATAGGTAAATGAGTATTATAATTATTGGCACATTCTAAGATATTATTCATATCTTTTAAATGAACTGATGTTCTACCTTTTGGAGTAAAATCTTTATTGATCATTCTTTTTCCATGTGTCTGTAGAACTTTGCTATCTGCCCATCCACCTGACAAAGCTTTGATCATTTTATTTGGATCTGCTCCAGCTTTTTCACAAAGGGTAACAGCCTCTGCAACAGCACCAATTGTTAAACCAACTATGATTTGATTTGCTAATTTTGAAACTTGTCCACTTCCAATTGGACCGACTAATGTTGGGTTACCCATTGTTTTTAAAATATCAAATGCATCGTCAAAAATATTTTGCTCTCCCCCGACCATTATAGCTAACGAAGCTTCCTCTGCACCAATTGTTCCTCCAGATACAGGTGCGTCCAAATAATTTATATTTTTTAATTTTAAATTATTACCATATTTTGTTGCAGTAGTTGGTTTAACTGAACTCATATCAATAACTATGGCACCAGATTTCAAGCTTTTCGTAAAATCATCGTTATTCATCACTTCATCAACAGCAGTATCATCTGTCAACATTGTGATAACAATATCACTTCCATCCACAGCATCTTTTAACGTATTTGAAATTTTTGCACCAAATTCTTTTAGTGGTTCTGCTTTATTCTTTGATCTATTGAACGCTGTTAAATTATATCCAGCTTTTACTAAATTTTTAGACATTGGTAGGCCCATCAGGCCTATGCCTATAAAACCTATTTTTTTTGTCATTTATTTTTTGGGTACGAATTCGTGGAAATTTTGTGTCATTGCTTCTGGAAAGTACATTACACATGCTAAAACAATTAACTGAATTACTACGAATGGAGCAAATCCTCTGAAAATATCTGTTAATGAAATATGTGGAGGTGCTACTGATTTTAAATAAAAAGCTGCTGGACCAAAAGGTGGGCTTAAAAATGATACCTGCATATTAACACAAAATAGTATTCCAAACCAAATAGGATCAAAACCAAGTGCAAGAACTATTGGTAAAAACACAGGCATTGCTAGAAGAACAATTCCAACCCAATCCATAAAAGCACCCATTATTAAAAACATTACTTGCATCATAAAGATTAAATACATTGGTTTTAAATCATAAGCTAAAATAGTTTCAGCTACATAAGTTGGTCCACCCGCTAAAGAATAAGCTCCAGCTAAAACCGTAGCTCCAAATGTAATAGTTAAAATCGTACCTGATGCTTTAAAAGTTCGAACAAGCGCATCTTTAAATAGAAACCATGTCAGCTCTTTTCTTGCACCTATTATAATTAATGTTGCAACTACACCCATTCCAGCTGCTTCAGTGATACCTGTTATTCCAGAATAAATTGAACCTAAAACAATTATTACAATACCAATTGGTGGTAAAAGGCCTGGAAGGTAAGACATTTTTTCTTTTAAAGTTAAAGCTGGCTCATCACTTAATGGTGCAAGATGCGGTTGTAATCTTGTCCGTATGAGAATGTAAGTAATTATTAAACCTGAAATCATTAAACCTGGAACAATAGCTTCTTGGAATAACATTGTAATTGATGTTTCCGTTGTCAATCCGTAAATAATTAAAACAATAGACGGAGGTATCATAGTACCTAGGGAACCTGATGCACAAATAATACCAATAGACATGTCTTGATCATATTTTAATCTCAACATCTGCGGCAGTGCAATCAGTCCTAATAAAACTATTTCTCCTCCGATAATTCCACTCATAGCAGCCATAATTGTTGCCATGATTGCGGTTACAACACCTACCCCTCCTCTAGTTTTTCTTAACCAAGCGTTTAATGCATCATATAAATCTCTCGCGATGTTAGAGCGTTCAAGTAAGGAGGCCATGAATATAAATAAGGGTACTGATAAGAAAGAATACGTTACAACAAGAGAATAATATCTTGAAAGTAAAATTCCTAATGCATGCTCACCTATATATAAAAATACGAGTACAGCACCCATAAAACCTGAGGCAAAACCCATTGGAACACCAATAGCTATAAGAGCTAGCAATCCAACAATCAGTATTATCGAGAGTGTTCCTATTTCAAATTCCATATTATTCTAAATCTTTAGCGGGATCGTATTGTCTTTCTTTAGGATTTCTCCAATCAATTATTAAATTGTTAATAGACTGAAGTGCAATAAGAAATACACATATTAGTGTAAGTGGTTTCATAGTAGCTGGTATCGGTGGGTCCCAATAGGTTGCAAATCTCTCCCAGTTTACAAATGATCTGTAAGCATCCTCCATACCACCATAAATTACAGCCCCCGCAAAAAGAACAATAACTATAGTGCTAATTAGATCAAAAATTCGCTGTGTCGGTCTACTGACATAATCATATAATAATACTATTCTTATATGGCTTCTTAATCTTGTTGCATATATCCCGCCAACTAAATAACAAACACCAGCCAACCATAAGCATAATTCATTAGCCCATAAAGTAGGTTTAAATAATACATATCTCATGAAAATTTCGTACATCATCACAAGTACTATTACAGGAATTAAATATTTTATTGTATGGCTTAAAAATAGAGAAATTCTATCTATCCAAAATATTGGAAAATCGTCTTTACTTGCAACTTTTTCACTTTGCTCTTTTAATTGTTTGTCTTGAAGCTCTTTATCGTTCATTGGCAAAAAAATTGTTTATTAAGAAGGGCCCTTTCAGGCCCTTCAATATTTTTTTATGTCGCTAATAATTATAGGATACCGTTAGCTTTCATATAAGCTTTGTGTATCTCAATAAGAGCGGCAGCTTCAGGAGATTTTTTCTTCCATTCTTCCCAAGCGCCTAAAGCAGCATTTCTGAACTTAAGTCTATCTTCTCTAGACCAGTCATGAAGAGTAACACCCATAGCAGTTAAAGCTTTAACTGCTTCAGCATTTTTTCTTTCAACTAAACTAGTGATTGTTCTACCGCAGATTTCGATTGCTGCTAGCATTGCACCTTTTTCATGAGGCTTTAACTTGTTCCAAACTTTTGTATTACAAGCTAAATGGTCAGCTGGCATAGAGTGGAAACCTGGATATGTAGCATATTTATTTTGCTCATAGTGTCCACCTGCATAGTTTGTAGCTAAAGATGAATAGTCGGCACCATCAATTAGACCAGTTTGTAAAGCAGTTGGAACTTCACCAAAATCCATCACGATCGGCTTAGCACCTAATGCTGTAAAGATCATACTTTCCATTCCTGGAGGCGATCTAAATTTAAAGTCTTTAATAGACGCAACATCTGGAATTGGTTTGCTAGATATTAAAGACTCATGTCCTGGTATCCACCAACCAATTAAAGTCATTCCATATTTGTTGTATAGTGCATCAACAGCTTCTTGAGCTCCTGGGAAATTCAAGAATTCATATTGCTGATACGGGTTGTCATATCCACCCATTACATCGCCTGCGAATTGGAAAGCTGCGTTTTTACCTGTTTGGTATCCAGCACCTGTCATATCACAGTCAATAATTCCAGTTTGTGCAGAGTTAAAAACCTCAGCAGACTTTCCTGTAACTGATGATGAGTAGAACATTTGTACTTTTAAGCTTCCGCCAGAAAACTTTTCTACGTTTTTAGCGAATTGAGCTGCAACTTCACCATTTGGTGAGCTAGCTGTAAAGTGAGTTTCTATTTTTAGAGTTTTTGCATTTGCAGAACCAAATAAAGCAATAGAAACTACAGCTATAGCAGCAGTTATTTTTGTTATTAATTTTAACATTATTTCCCCTCTCGGTTATGTTTTTCTAAATTTAAACATAAAGAGAAAAAAAATTCAAACAAAAGACAGAAATAAATTTCTTAAGATAATTAATTTATGTGATTACAACTAAAAGTTGTATGATTTAAACAACTTCTGATAAAAGAGGTTTTTGAGAAAAAAAACATTTTATATTATCAACAGCTAACATGCTCATAGCTAATCGGGTTTCATGTGTCGCACTACCTACATGAGGAAGAACAAAACAATTTTCCAACTCTAGATATCTCTTATCAAGGTTAGGTTCATTATTAAAAACATCTAATCCAGCTCCATAGATTTTTTTATTTTGTAAAGCTTCAATTAGAGCATCATCATCTACTGTTGATCCTCTCGAAGTATTTATGAAAACTGAATGTTTTGGAAATAATTTTAAACTTTCTGAATTAATTATATTTTTAGTTTCTGGAGTAGCAGGAGTATGTAAACTTATATAATCACAATTTGGAAGCATTGATTTTAAATCGGGATGATAAGTTGCATCTTTTTCTAAATCATTAGATAGCTTATTTCTATTGTAATAAACTATTTTCATTTTAAACGCTCTAGCCCTATCTGCAACTATTTGTCCAATTCTTCCCATGCCGATTATGCCTAAAGTTTTTCCAGTAATTTCATTACCAACCATTAATTTAGTTATATCTGGCCTATGATCTTTCCAGGTATTGGACTTAACTAAATTATAAGCCTCACTAATTCTTCTTGCCGATGCTAAAATTAAAAGGATTGTTATTTCTGCTACAGCATCATTTAATACATTTGGCGTATTTGAAACTTTGATATTTTTTTCTTTGGCTGATTGTGTATGAATATTGTCATACCCAACTCCAACATGACCAATAATTTTTAATTTTCCATTTAAACTATCAAAAAAATTTTTATCTAATTTATCAAAACTTGTAGAGATTAAACCATCGTATTCATTAGAAAGTTTTATTAGTTCCTCATATGTATAAGGTTTGTCTTCTAAATTAAGAGTTACATCAAATTCTTTTTTTAATATTTCTTCAGCACCATCAGAAATTTTTCGAGACACTAAAATTTTTGGTTTCATCTAATGAGAGTTTCTTAAAACACCTTTTGTTTTAGTGATGTCTAAATACTGATCTCTTGACATAATACATGCACCGTCCTCTAGTTGACCAACATTTGATCTAGATATTTCTTGCCACGGAGTTTGATTTGTAAGTTTTTTTATTTTTTTCTTTTTTCTTCTTTTAATAAATTCTAACTTTGTTATTTGAAGATCAACTCTTCTTTTATTAAGATCTATTGTCATTTTATCACCCGTCTTAACTATAGCTAAATCACCGCCAACAGCAGATTCTGGCGATACATGAAGAATAGATGGGCTTTCCGAGGTACCGCTCTGTCTTCCGTCGCCAAGAGTTGGAAGTGCATTAATACCTTTTTTAAGTAGTCTATCTGGTGGTTGCATATTAACTACCTCAGCAGAACCAGGGTATCCAACAGGGCCACAGCCTCTTATTATTAAAATAGAATTTTCATCTATTTTTTAGTTTCTTACTATTAATCCTATGGTGATAATCCTCAGGGCCTTCAAAAACTACTGCTTTACCTTTAAAAACATTAGGGTGCTTAGGATTTGATAAATATCTTTCTCTAAACTCTTTACTAATTACTGAGGTTTTCATAATTGCTGATGAAAAAAAATTTCCTTTCATAACTAGAAACCCTGCCTTATCAGTCAAATTATCTTTAAAAGTTTTTATCACATCTCTATCTACATCAATTTTTTTTCTTAAATTTTGCGCAACTGTTTTACCAGTTACAGTAATTAAGTTTTGATGAATTTTATTATTCTTCATTAATTCTTTCATGATTGCTGGTATTCCTCCAGCTCGATAAAAACCTTCCATTAAATGTTCACCTGCAGGTTGGCAGTTTGCTAACAAAGGTATTTTGTGCCCAAGTTTTTGCCAATTAGATAAATCAAATTTAATACCCATATGTTTTGCGATAGCAATTAAATGTGTAGTACAATTACTAGATGCTCCTATAGCACTTGCAACTATAACTGCATTTTCAAAAGCTTTCTTTGTCATAATTTTTGAGGGAGTTAAATCTTCGTGAACCATTTTTACAATTCTCGATCCAGTCTCAAAAGAAATTTGCTCTCTTTCTCTATAAGGAGCTGGTATTACTGCACATCCTGGTAAAGACATTCCCAAAGCCTCAGCAACAGAATTCATTGATGAAGCAGTTCCCATTGTATTACAATGACCAGGGCTTGGTGAAGATGCTGCTGCCATATCCATAAATTCTTCGTAATCTATTTCTCCTTTAGCATGTAATCTTCTTGCTTCCCAAATAATAGTTCCTGCACCAGCTTTCTTACCTTTATAATTTCCATCAAGCATTGGACCACCAGATAAAACAATTGCAGGAATGTTAACTGTTGCAGCTGCCATTAATGCTGCTGGGGTAGTTTTATCACATCCAGTTGTAAGTATAACTCCATCAAGTGGGTATCCATAAAGTATCTCAACCAAAGACAAATATGATAAGTTTCTGTCCAGCATTGCAGTGGGCTTTTTTCCAGTTTCTTGAATTGGGTGAGTAGGAAATTCCATCGGAATACCACCTGCTCTTCTAATTCCATCTTTAATTCTTTTACTTAAATCCAAAAAATGTCTGTTACATGGAGATAAATCACTTCCTGATTGGGCTATTCCAATTATTGGATTTCCTGATTGAAGTTCTTTTCTTGTAAGACCATAATTTAGATATCTTTCTAAATACATGGCTGTCATACCTGGATCTTTTGGATCGTCAAACCATTGTTTACTTCTTAAATTCTTCTTTTTCATAAAATAATAAAATATATTATAGTGATATATAAAACCTAAATTAAAAAATGAATAGTCTAATTGTACTCAATAAAAATGATAATGTAGGCGTAAGTCAATTTATTATACCAGAAAAAACGAAAATTAATGGTCAAGAGATAAGTACTATTGACCCTATACCGTTTGGACACAAAGTTTGTTTAAAACCCATAAACAAAGGCGATCCTATAATTAAGTATGATCAGATAATTGGATTTGCGTCAAAAAATATTACCGCTGGTGAGCATGTTCATTCTCATAATTTAGAATTCAAAGAATTTGATAGAGAATTTCAAGTAAAAAATAAAAAAACAATTGTTGATGAAAAAGTTGATACCTTTTTCAATGGAATATTAAGAGATAACGGTCAAGTAGCTACCAGAAATTATATAGGTATAGTTAGTACAGTTAATTGTTCAGCAACTGTTACTAAAATGATTGTTGAAAAAATAAAATATTCTAACATTTTAAATGATTATCCTAATATTGATGGCATAGTTCCGATTACTCACTCAACTGGATGTGGTATGAATACTGTAAGCGAAGGAATGCAAATGTTTCAAAGAACAATTGATGGTTTTAAGAACCATCCAAATTTTTCTCATGTATTTGTTATTGGTTTAGGTTGTGAATGTGCTCAAGTAAGTTTGTTTGATGAGTCAGTAAAAAAACACAACAGAATTCATTTTTTAACAATTCAAGATGAAGGTGGAACTAAAAAAATTGTCGAAAAAGTTCTATCACAAATAAAAAATTTATTACCTGAAGCTAATAAAATAAAAAGAACCCCTCAGTCTGTTAGCCATTTAACTTTAGCTCTTCAATGTGGAGGATCAGATGGATACTCTGGTATTACTGCAAATCCAGCTCTAGGTGTTGCGGCTGATTTGTTAGTTAAAAAAGGTGGAAGTTCAATATTATCTGAAACTCCTGAAATTTATGGAGCAGAGCATCTTCTAATTAATAGAGCAAACAGTCAAGAAACAGCAGATAAATTAATAGAAAGATTAAAATGGTGGAAAAACTATACTTCTATTAATAACAGCACAATGGATAATAACCCTGCTCCAGGAAATAAACGAGGTGGTTTAACTACTATACTTGAAAAGTCACTGGGTGCAGTTGCAAAAGGTGGTAAATCAATTCTAGAAGATGTGCTTGAGTACGCAGAACCATTAAAAAATAAAGGTTTTAACTTTATGGACTCTCCAGGGTATGACCCAGTGTCAGTAACAGGTCAAGTTGCTTCAGGTGCAAATGTAATTTGTTTTACAACAGGCAGAGGTTCATGTTTCGGATGTAAACCTGTTCCAAGTTTAAAATTATCTACAAATACTGCGATGTATGAAAAAATGGAAGAAGATATGGATATAAATTGTGGGACTATTGCAGAAGGTAAAGAAGACATTGAAAAAGTTGGAAATAGAATATTTGATCTAGTTGTAAACACTGCTTCAGGAAATAAATCGAAAAGTGAAATTAATGGCTACGGTGATGAGGAGTTTAATCCTTGGCAAGTAGGCGTAGTAATGTAACTTTTTGATAAATTTTTCGTAAATTATCATGTCAAAAAATCAAAAAGCCTCTTTAATTAAGGTTATTTTTCTATCAGCTTCAGGGTTTTTTTTATTTGTTTGTATGGACTCAACTGCAAAATATTTAGGAAATGTTATGCCAGTTACACAAGCTGTGTGGGGAAGATTTTTTTTTCACTTTGTCGCTCTTTGTGTCTATTTCGTAGTCTTTAAGCCAAAGCTAAATTTAACTAGAAATTTTAAAATTCAAATTATTAGGTCATTGTTAATGGTTACAGCAACTTTTTTTATGTTCAACTCGTTACAAAGATTTGATTTGGTTGACATATACGTAGTTTTTTTTAGCGCTCCATTAATCGTTTCACTTTTATCAGCATATTTTTTAAAAGATATACTGTCTCCCAAAGGCACAATTTTAATGTTGCTAAGTTTTGGATCAATTATTTATGCTCTAGGACCAAGTATGAAAGTATTATCACCAGAACTCATCTTTCCTATTGTGCCACCATTATGTTGGGCACTTTATCAATTTTTTACAAAACTTATTTCAGGAAACAATGAACCTTTCTCTGCAGTTTTTTATACGGCAGTTACTGGCGCCTTGATATTTACAATTTATATTTCATTCAATTGGGTGCCAATTGAAAATAATATTTATTGGATTGGTTTAGTTGCCATGGGAATTTTTGGTTTCATAAGTCATTTTATAATTATTTATGCAATTCAATTATCTAATTTGTCATTTGTAACTAATTTTCAGTATTCTCAGTTACTTTGGTCAACAATAATTAATTTCTTAATTTTTGGGGTTCCCGCAGATATAAGTAAAATAGTAGGTCTTATTGGAATTATCATTTTTGGAGTTTTGTTTATTAGAGTTGAGGGCACAAAAAAGGTTAAAAAAATTAATTAATTCTTATTTTTTTACCTGATTGAGAACTTTTATTTATTGCATCAAAAATTATTAAAGAATTTAATCCATCCTTGCCTGTCACTTTTGGTTTTTCTTTTTTTAAAACTACTCTAGAAAAATGATCGATCTGATTAATCAAAGTTTCATTACTTTTTTGAACTTTAATTTTATTATTTAAAATATTATTCCACCAACTTCTTTCTTTTTTATAGTACCATAACTTTAAATTAGGAAATTGAACAGAACCTCTAGTTCCTCCGATAAAATATGAAGATTGGTCAGTTATTGGATAAGCAGGATTTTCACCAGCAGTTAATTCATAGCTCCATGGTGAAGTAATGGTATCGGATACATTTAGAGTACACAAAGTTCCAGATTTAAAAAATAAATTTACTGAAGCTGTATCCTCAACCTTATATTTCCTAATATTATTCGATTTAAATGCCTGAACATACTTAACAGGACCAAGTAAATAACAAATCATATCAATATCATGAACTAAATTAATACCTAATGGGCCACCACCTTCACTTACTCTCCATTTTTCATTAAAATATTTTTTATGTTTGTATAGCCAGCATAAAATATTTGCAGATACAATTTTTCCAAGTCTTTTATTTTCTATTATTTTTTTAACATTATTAACAATTGAATTATGACGTCTATGATATCCTATCAGTAATGAAGTTTTATTTGAGCGTGCACTATTAATTATTTTTTTTGCAGATTTAATATTATCTGAAATCGGCTTCTCTAATAATACAGGAATTTTAGATTTCAAAAATCGAACAGTATCAGTTTCGTGTAGAACATTGGGTGTTGCAATTATCACTGCATCAGGTTTATCTTTTGCTAATAAAATTTTGATATTTTTATAAAGTGGTACATTTAATTTTTTAGATAATTCTATCCCAGTTTTTTTTATTTCAACAATTGAGTGAAGAGATGCTAATTTTGATTTTTGAATAGCTTGAATATGTTGTAGTCCCATTAAACCTATTCCAACAACAGATATTTTAATTTTCTTAGACACTTATATAAATTTTAAGTGATACCAGCGTCTATTATAAAGTTTTGTTTCGTACATCCTGACGATACATCAGATGAAAGATGAACAACTAAACTTGCCACATCATCAGGCTTAAGCTGCCTCTTCAAGCACTGTTTATCGAGAATAAATTTTTTATACTTTGGAGTTAGCCAATGCTTTATTTGTCTCTCAGTAGCAATTGATCCAGGAGTAACTGAGTTGCATCTAATATTATATTTACCAAATTCTCTCGCAAAAGATCTAGTCAGACCAATAACAGCGGACTTTGCTGTCTCGTAAGCAACTTTATCACCCTCACCCAACATCCATGAAACTGAACTTAAATTTACGATAGCTCCACCTTTATTTTTAATCATTCCTTTTAAAACTGCTTTAATTGTAAAGAAAAAATGTTTTAAATTCACATCCATTCTATTATTCCAATATTTTTCATCTACTTGATCTGTGGAGTGTCTGTCATCA
>CACKUZ010000020.1 GCA_902603475.1 uncultured Pelagibacteraceae bacterium | reverse complement strand
TTGAAATTATTTTAGATTTACTAAAATTTCTTGATATATACTGAGACCAACTGCCTGGGGCTGCACCAAGATCTATAACTAAAATATTATTTTTTATTATTTTAAATTTATCGTTTATTTCTTGCAATTTGTATACAGCTCTTGACCTATAACCCTCTAATTTTGATTTTTTGACGTAAATATCTCTTTTTTGCTTAATGATCCAATTCTTAGAAAATTTATTCTTTTTCAACTAATTCTCAAATCTTAGTGATTTTTCAATTATATCTCCATCCAATGTTTTTATTTTGGATATATAATTTTTATTATTTCTTATATTATCATTATTTTTCCCTGCTAAATGAATAATTCCAATTTCATGGTTTGGTAAATAAGGTTCTACAAAAGTATTTTGTTTTTTGTCAAATTTAATTGCTTCAATTAGAGTCCAGTTACAATAAGCAGGTAGAATCTCTACGTCTAAATTATCTGAATATATTGTAATGTTCATTGCTATTTGCTCAGAACCCCAGATTTTTCCAGAGGACAATGCTTTTTTTAAATTTTTTTGCCATATTTTCCAATGAGGAGCACTTTCCTCCAAGCAAAACAATCCAATATTCAAATGGGGTTTAAGTGCAACTTCTCTTGAAACTTTTTCTGAAAATCCGGATGATTTAGCGTGTTTGTAATTTTGTGATTTTATTTTTGCAAAACTACCAAATACCCATTCTGCTCTTAAAACTCTTCCATAGGATCTATCTGCTGATGTTGCTATTGATAATTTATTATTCTCACATCCTTTAAAATAAAGATCAATTGCATACCAAGAGTTTACCCATGCATCAGCATCTATCCATAAATATTTTTTATATCCTGGAAAATAATTTGGTAAGAATGCTCTAGATACCTGACTTTTCAACCACTCTCTTCCTTTTATCTTAAAATTTGGAACTTCTATATCCCACTCAGCCTTTTTGATTTGAAATACTTTTTTTTCTAATATTTTAATTTGTTCACCAGTTAATCCTGCATCCATGATACAAACATCTACTGTTTTGCTTTGTTCAAATCTATTGATTGAGTCAATGAGTTCGTTAAGAAGATTGAAGTAGTTGGAATCCGCTAACGAGATTATTGTATTTTCTCTCATTTATAACACATCTTCATGATGATCTGTGTCATCTACGATGGCTTTTACATTCTTTTTAATCATAAGATAATGCATTGAACTTATTGGTACCATTAACAAATAAATTACACCTGAAATAATAATAGCATTAAATGTATAAACGAGAATTAAGCCAAAATATAAGATTATTCCAAATAGCAAAAATATTGATGTACTTCTTGGGACAGCTATCCTTTTAAAAGAATAAGTTGGTATTTTGCTTATTAATAATATTGAGACAGTTATAAACATAACAGGCACGACAATTTGATAATTTAAGTTTAAAAACTGAAATTCACTAATACTTAATATCAAAGGCATTAAAACAAGAATTCCACCTGCTGGAGAAGGCATACCCTCAAAAAAATTATCTTTCCAAGAACTCTCCTCATTAGATGAAACATTGAACCTTGCAAGTCTAAGTGCAACACAAATGACATAAATTAACGAAATTAACCAACCTACCCTGCCAGTTTCAGACAATGCCCAAAAATACATTATAAAAGCTGGAGCTACACCAAAACTTATAACATCAGTAAGAGAGTCTAGTTCTTTTCCAACTTTAGAAGTTCCTTTAATTAATCTTGCAATTCTGCCGTCTAACCCATCAATAATAGCAGCCACTATAACTGCGATAATTGATAACTCAAATTTGCCATCAAATGCAAACTTTATTGAAGTCAATCCAATACATACTCCAATAAGCGTTAAAATATTTGGTAGAATAACTCTTGTTTTTTTATTAGAAACTAATTTAATATTTTTATTTTGAGACTCCATCAAATTATTTTTTTGCGATTAAAGTTTCACCAGCTATAGTTTTTTGATCAACTTTTACCAAAGCAGTATAATTTTCAAAATACATATCAGCTCTACTTCCAAATCTTATCATTCCTATTCTTGATCCTTGTTCAACAAGCTCATCTTTGGAAACCTCTGTTACAATTCTTCTAGCGACAAGTCCTGCGATTTGGACAACAATTACATCTTCTCCATCAGAATTTTTAATTTTGTAATAATTTCTTTCATTATCTTCACTTGCCTTATCTAAAGATGCATTGAAAAACTTTCCTGGTTTATAAAGAATCTCGGATATTGCTCCAGAACATGGAGACCTATTTACATGGCAATCAAATACATCCATAAAAATACTTATTTTTTTCATTTGTTTATTTTCTAAACCTAGTTCTTTTGGACCATTAGTATCCATCACTTGTAAAACAACTCCATCAGCTGGACTTGTAAGATAGTTATCATCACCTATTGAAGTTCTTTCTGGGTCTCTAAAAAAATAATAGCACCAAATGGTTAATACTAATCCTATAAAACCTAGAAATCCATTTATGAAATAAAGAATTATTGTTGCGATTGCAAAAATTATAATAAATTTGTATCCTTCATTGTGTATTTTTGGAAATATTTTACTCATGACAATCCTATAATTGATAATTTTGGATTAATATGTATACAAAAAGAATAAATTCAACTATTAAGATATATCGAAAAAATGAGTAAAATTAAGGTTAAAAACCCCATTGTAGAGTTAGATGGCGATGAAATGACCAGAGTTATATGGGACTTCATAAAAAATAAGCTCGTTTTAACTTACCTTGATCTCAAAATTGAGTACTACGATTTAGGAATGGAAAGTAGGGATAAAACTGAGGATAAGATAACAATTGAATGTGCTAATGCAATTAAAAGAAATGGTGTCGGTATTAAATGTGCAACCATCACACCTGATGAAGCTAGAGTAAGAGAATTTAATCTTAAAAAAATGTGGCGATCTCCAAATGGTACAATAAGAAATATAATTGGTGGAACTGTTTTTAGAGAACCTATAATTTGTAAAAATATTCCAAAACTTGTGCCCTCATGGACAGATCCATTGATCATAGGTAGACATGCATTTGGTGATCAATACAGAGCAACAGACTTTACAGTGCCTGGGAAAGGTAAGCTAGAAATCAAATGGACTGCTGAAGATGGTTCTGATGAGAGAAAGTATGAAGTCTTTAATTTTCCAGGACCAGGAATAGCTTTGTCTATGTATAATTTAGATAAATCAATAGAAGACTTTGCTAGATCTTGCTTCAACTATGGATTAATTAAAAAATGGCCAGTTTATCTTTCTACCAAAAATACAATTTTAAAAAGATACGACGGAAGATTTAAAGATATTTTTGAAGAAGTTTTTGAAAATGAGTTTAAAGATAGATTTGATCAAAATAAAATTACTTATGAACATAGATTAATAGATGACATGGTAGCATGTGCAATGAAATGGCATGGTAAATATATTTGGGCGTGCAAAAATTATGATGGGGACGTACAATCAGATACCGTTGCTCAAGGATATGGATCTTTAGGTTTAATGACAAGTGTTTTGCTTGCTCCTGATGGCAAAACAATGGAAGCTGAAGCTGCACATGGGACAGTAACTAGACACTTTAGAATGCATCAACAAGGTAAAGAAACATCAACAAATCCAATTGCATCTATTTTTGCTTGGACAAGAGGGTTGGCTCATAGAGGAAAATTAGATGGAAATGAGGAATTAATAAAATTTGCAGAGACACTTGAAAAAGTATGTGTTGATTGTGTTGAAGAAGGATCAATGACTAAGGACCTAGCTATTTTGATAGGGCCTTCAACAAAGTATTTAACAACTAATCAATTTTTAGATACTTTAGATGGTAAGTTGAGACAAAAACTAAATTAAAGTCTTAATTTTTTCAAAAGCTTCATCAATTTTATCTTTAAATTGGCCTCCTGCTTGTGCAAAATCTTTTCTACCACCACCACCTTTTCCACCAATAATTTTAGATCCTGTTTTAGCAAATGTGACTGCATCATACTTATCAATAAGCTCATCAGTTATCCCAACTGCAAGACCTACTTTGTCTTCTAAACTTGCAAAAACTATCACAATTCCTGTTTTTAGCTCTTTTTTACCAGTATCAACCAATTTTCTTAGCTCTTTAGGTGGAAGATCATCAACTTTTTGAAATCTTACATTTGTATTATTAATTTTAAGATCTTGAATTATATTTTTGGAATTATTTTCTAAAATTGAACTAAATTTCAATTGCTCTAGTTGTTTTGATAATTCTTTAATTAAAATTTTATTATCTTCATTTTCAAGATTTGGTTTGCCTCCTAATTTAATTATCTGTTTTGATAAGTCATTAATCATTTCTTCATCTTTTTGTGCAGATAAGTCAGACAATTTCTCTTTATTTTGTAAAAAACTATTTAATTGATTTTCTCTAAGAGCCTCTACTCTTCTCACGCCTGCTGCAATTGATGATTGACTAATAATTTTAAATTTCCCAATATCACCAGTGTTTCGTACGTGCGTACCTCCACATAATTCAGTGGAAAAATACTTTTCTTTATCATCTCCCATAGATAATACTCTAACTTCCTCTCCATATTTCTCTCCAAAAAGTGCAAGAGCTCCATTATTTACCGCTTCTTTAGGAGTCATAATCCTTGTTTTAACTTCTGATTTTTTTTGAACCATTAAATTAACGTGGTTTTCTATTTTTTCTATTTCCTGGTCTGAAATTGGTTTCATATGGCTGAAATCAAATCTCAGTCTATCTGGTGCTACTAATGATCCTTTTTGTGTAACATGAGTGCCCAATACTCTTCTTAATGACTCATGCAAAAGATGTGTTGCTGAATGATATGCTCTTATGTTGTTGCGTCTATCTATATCAATTTTCAACTCAACATTGTCTTTGATTTTCACACTTCCTGACTTAACTTTGCCATAATGTACAAATAGATCACCTAATTTTTTTTGGACATCTTTGATCTCGAACTTAAAGTTTCCAGATATTATTTCACCGGTATCTCCTACCTGCCCCCCAGACTCTCCATAAAAAGGAGTTTGATTTAAAATAATAATTCCTTCATCATTTTCATTCAGCTCATTTACTTCTTTATTGTCTTTTAATAATGATAAAATAATGCCTTCTGCTTGATCTGTCTCATATCCTAGAAATTCTGTAGGACCTAATCTATCTTTTATCGAAAACCAAATATCATCTACTGCACTATCACCTGAGCCTTTCCAGTTTTTCTTCGCAAGTTCTTTACTTTCTTTCATTATACTTTGAAATTTTTCATTATCAATTGTCAAGGATTTATTTTTTAAAATATCTTGCGTAAGATCTAATGGAAAACCATAGGTATCATAAAGTTTAAATGCTACTTCTCCAGGCAATATCTTATCTATTTTAGTTATTTCCTCATTTAATATTTTAATACCTCTGTCTAAAAGAATTAAAAATTTTTCTTCTTCCATTCTTAATGTTTCTTTTATTAAAGACTCTGCTCTTTCTATTTCAGAGTAATTACCTTTCATCTCATCTTTTAAAGTTTTAAAAATATTATAAAAAATTGGCTCTTTAGAACCAAGCAAGTGTGAATGCCTCATTCCTCTTCTCATAATCCTTCTTAGGACATAACCTCTTCCTTCATTTGATGGCAAAACTCCTTCGGCAATTAAAAATGAACTTGCTCGTAAGTGATCTGCTATTACTCTAAAACTTGCTAAATTATCGTTATTAGGCTGAACTTTTAAAATTTCTGCAGCAGAGTTTATTATTTTTTTAAAATGATCTGTTTCGTAGTTGTCGTGAGTTCCTTGAAGTAATGCAGCAATTCTCTCTAAACCCATACCAGTATCAACTGATGGTTTTGGCAGATTAATTCGTTTATCTTTTGAAATTTGCTCATACTGCATAAAGACTAAATTCCAAATTTCTATAAATCTATCCCCATCCTCATTTTTTGATCCTGGTAATCCACCTTCTAAGTGTTCTCCATGATCATAAAATATTTCTGAACAAGGACCGCAAGGTCCTGTTTCACCCATAGACCAAAAATTATCAGATGTTGCTATCCTTATGATTTTATCTTCACTTAACCCAGCAATTTTTTTCCAGTAATTAAAAGCTTCGTCATCGTCATGGTAGACAGTTACATAAAGCCTATTTTTATCTAAACCAAATTCTTTAGTTATTAAATTCCATGCTAGTTCAATAGCTGTTTCTTTAAAATAATCGCCAAAAGAAAAGTTTCCCAACATTTCAAAAAATGTATGGTGTCTTGGAGTATAGCCAACATTTTCAAGATCGTTATGCTTACCACCTGCTCTAACACATTTTTGAGATGTTGTAGCTCTTTGATAGTCTCTTTTTTCTAGTCCAGTAAACACATTTTTAAATTGGACCATTCCTGAATTGGCGAACATCAATGTTGGGTCATTATTCGGGACTAAATTGCTAGACTCAACTATTTTATGATCATTTTTTTCAAAATAATCTAAGAATGCTGACCTGATTTCATTTAATGTTTTAGCCATATTTAACCAAAATACAGCATTTTTATATGATGTCTACACTTCTGAAGGGAAAAAAGGCGCCCAATAGAGCGCCTTTTTTTAATAACTAAAAGTTATCTGCTAATTCTTTTTAGAAGGAACTTCTTCCTCTTTTTTCTGCGCTTCAAGCTTTTCTTCACTTAAAGGATTGCCTTCAATCTTCTTTGAAATAACACCAGCTTTTTCTCTAATAGCCATTTCAATCTCAGCCGCAGCTTTTGGATTTTGTTCAAGGTAAAGTTTAGCATTCTCTCTACCTTGACCAATTTTTTCACCTTTATAAGCGTACCAAGCTCCAGATTTTTCAACAATCTCAGCTTTGGCACCAAGGTCGATTAGTTCCCCTACTTTACTAATTCCTTTTCCATACATTAAGTCGAACTCAACAACTTTAAATGGTGGTGCAACTTTGTTTTTAACAACTTTTACTCTTGTTGTATTTCCAACAATTTGCTCTTTATCTTTTATTGCTCCGATTCTTCTAATATCCATTCTTACTGAAGAATAAAATTTTAAAGAATTACCTCCAGAAGTTGTTTCTGGACTTCCAAACATTACACCAATTTTCATTCTAATTTGGTTAATAAATATAACCATTGTATTAGTTCTTGAAATTGATCCTGTTAATTTTCTAAGAGCTTGAGACATTAGTCTTGCTTGAAGACCAACATGGTGATCTCCCATATCTCCTTCAATTTCTGCTCTTGGAGTTAATGCTGCAACAGAGTCGACTACTAAAACTGACATTGAGCCAGATTTGATTAAAGTATCAGTTATTTCCAATGCTTGTTCACCAGTATCTGGTTGTGAAATAAGCAACTCCTCTGTGTTAACTCCTAATTTCTTTGCATAGACTGGATCCAATGCATGTTCTGCATCTACAAATCCACAAATTCCACCTGCTTTTTGCGCTTCAGCAACAACTTGTAATGCTAATGTAGTTTTACCAGATGACTCTGGTCCATAAATTTCGACAATTCTGCCTTTTGGTAATCCACCTATTCCAAGTGCCAAGTCTAAACTCAAAGATCCAGTAGAAATGGACTCAATATCCATTGCTTTTTGTTCTCCAAGCTTCATCACAGAGCCTTTTCCAAAGCTATCTGTTATCTGGCTGATTGCTGCATCTAGTGCTTTATTTTTTTCTTTATCTTCCAATTCTTTATCTTTTGTAGATTTCACCACTTTTAAGTTATTTTTAGTCATTTTTTGCCTCGTTTTTTTTATTTATTAACATTCGAATCATGAAATTAAATGTACACATTTTGTTCTCATTGGCAATATTTTTTTAAAATTAGGGCTAGAAGTCGCTAATTATCTAAGTTTTAGGTATTCACTATTTAATAAACCTGCAGACTTTAAGAGTCTATATTGAGCTAATAAATAATTTCTTTCAGCTTCGGCAAGATTAATTTTGGCATTAATTAAATTTGATCTGGATTGAAGAACATCAAATGTAGATCTATTCAGACCACTCTCATATTCAAAACTAATCCCCTCATTTGCAATTTCAGCAGCCTTAACTTGTGATTGTACAGCTCTTAGTAGACTTTTAGAAGACTCTAAAGTGGACCAAGCTGCAGTAACCCCTTGAGTATTATTTCTAAAAGCATTCTCTAGTAGTAATTTTTTCATACCTTTAACTTGAAGATTTTTATTTATATTAGATTTATTCTTTCCTCCGAATTGAAATGGCCAGCTTACAGTTGCTTGAAGTACATCTTTTTCTCTTTCATCATAAGTTGCACTTAGATCATCAGTATATGATCTTTCAAGAGAAAGTTTTGCTGTCGGAGATAAATCTGATCTTGCAATTTTAACATCTAATTCAGACTGTCCATATTCTATTTCAGCAATAATAAGATCGGGACTTTTTTGTTCAGAAATTTTTTTTGCATCAACTAAACTTGAAGGTAACATAACTTCAGAATTATAAATTTTTTTTAATTTTTCATTGCTGCTGATTGGTCCAATTATATTTTCATAAGCTAATTTGCTAGTTACTATATAATTTTGTGCTCCAATATAACCTGCTTGTGCCCCTGATAAAGAAGATTGAGACTGTGCTAAGTCAGTTGCAGTTATTTGAGCTCTAGATAGTCTTGCATTATCTATTTCGAATTGTCTTTGGAGAAGGTTAACATTTTCTTCATTAATACTTAGTTTTTCATAAGCAAGGATTAAACCTGTATAAGCCTCAATTGCTTTCATAAAAACATCTTGCTCTTTTTTAATAAGTTGTGCTTCAGATAAGTTTAGCCCTAATTTACTTTTTTCGTATTTTGTGCCACGTTCACTACCATCTAAAAGTGTTTGTTCTAACTTTACAGAAGATGTCATTGGATTTGTATTAGTTATAGAAGCATCAGTACCATCTTGATTTGTTAATTTATTAGTGTCTTCAAAACTTTTAGTGCCAGAAAGAGTTAAAGTTGGAAAAAAATCACTTTTAGAAATATTTAAGACTTCCCTTTGAACTTCTAAATTTTTTCTCTCAGCTTTGAGCTCTAAATTGTTCTGGTAGGTCTGTTTTAATGCATCACTCAAAGTTGCAGCATTTACTGGTAGTATAAAAGCTATTAAGCAAAAAGTGATTAAAGTGATTATTTTCATTGATTATATTTTATTGATTTAATTTGATGATTTCTATTTAAATTTAATACAATTGAAGAATATTTTGGAGCAAATTTAAACATATTTTGTGTGACCCTTTGGTAAGTTTGCATAAAAGTTAATACCTCGTTTTTGCTCATAACCTTACTATTTGCTTTATTTTTTGAGTTTAATTTTAGTAACGCCTCCTGTTTAAGTCTCCAGGTCTGCAATAATTTAAAATTTCCAGCTTTTAAAAATAACAAACAGTCTAATTTAGAAAATAATTTTTTATATTTTGTTTGTAGTTGACCATTTACATATTTCCTCCATCTTAAATTTTTATCTGCTGTTCTTTCAAGAGAGTTAATCGATTTTTTTAAAGTTGAATTTTTTTCTGCTCTAGCTCCTACACACCATCCTTCAAAGATTATAACATCTGGTACCTTTTTAACTAGATACCAGGACTTTCTTTTTAATCTATCATCTATTGCCTTATTAAACTTAGGAAGTCTCTGTTGATTGAATCGCTTTCCCTTTATTTTTTTTAGAAGATCAAAAATAAAGTTTACATCGTGGGTGCCTGGAACACCCCTAGTCATTAATAAAGGATGAATTTTTTCAGATAATTTTATTCTGTCTTTTCGGGTTTTATACAAATCATCAATTGATATTTTAAAAACATTTAACTTAAAATATTTTGTTAAAATAATTCTTAGAATAGAACTAATTGTTGTTTTACCAGTCCCTTGACCTCCCGCTAAGCCTATTAAGTAAGGTTTAGATTTTTTTGTTCTATGATTGATCCAGAAACTAATTGGAATTAGAAAAGATTTAATCATCTTTTCTTTATTTTTAAATTTTTCCTTTGTTGTTTCTTGAGATCTAATAAACTTAAAACAGTCTTTACTAACTTTTTTATAACACTCGGTAATTGATTGCATAAAAAATTTATTATTTTTGATCTAAAGGATGATTTTTGCCATCGTTCACTGGCACATCTTCAATTTCAAATGGCTCCACACCTTCTATACAAGCAATATTTACACCAAATATTTTTGGATTACTTCTAGGTCTGTTGTGAGTGTGAATTCCACAAATTGAGCAAAAGTAATGTTTAGCAGTATTAGTATAAAACTGGTAAAGTGATAACTTATCTTCCCCTTTTGTAAGTTTAAAATCATCAGGACCAAGTACACCTATAATATAACCTTTTTTTTTGCATATTGAACAATTGCAACGCATGATTTTTTCAATACCACCCAAAGGCATCTTAACTTCTGCTTCTATCGCACCACAATGACAGGATAATTTTTTCATATTTTAATCTCCAAAAATTTATCTTTTATTATCTTTTAAATAATTTTTATATCTTTCATAACTTTCTTTAGGCCAAGTATTTTTTAAATCATACATTTTTTCAAAACAATTTGCATCATCAGTAAGTTTTAACCATGGATCTTTATCTTTTGTAAATATATGCGCTTCAGGAGGAAAATTTTCTGAATTATCTAAAGTTTTAGTTCTAACCGTTGATCGACCAACTGCCGTAGCATAATCTGTATAAATATAAGTACCACATTTGTTACAAAAATAAGCCCTCGAGGTAGCTCCACTACCTGTTTTAAGTTCAGTTGACGAAATATTGCCCTCTACAATTAAAGTATTATCTAGAACGCTCGTATTAATAACATAAGAAGACCCAGTTATAATTTTACAATCTTTACAATGGCAAGCTTGAGTGAATAAAGGCTTCTCTGTAATTCTATATTTAACCTGACCACAAATACATCCGCCTGTTAAGTTTTCATTTTTTTCCATTTATTATTTTAAACTATTTATGGTTAAAGTTATCCACATGTATACAACATGTAGTTTTGATGTTCACGTTTTGATTCACTTTTGATTCAGTTACAGACTCAAAATACAACCTGATTGACACTATTGAATAACTTAGATATTAATTAGAACAAAATAAGAACATTTATGAAGCTAACTATACCTTACTATTTACATAAAGCTGGCGCGGGTTTTCCATCCCCTGCTACGGACTATATTGAGGAAGACATCGATTTAAATGTTCATTTAATCAAAAATGTTCCAGCAACCTTCATCATAAGAGTTCAAGGAAAATCAATGGTGGATGTTGGAATTAATGATGGCGATCTATTAGTTGTTGATAAAAGTTTAACACCAAAAAACTTCTCAACAGTTATTGCAAATGTTCATGATGAATTAGTTGTTAAAAGTTTGGTTCAAGAAAGAGATAAAAAATTTTTAACATCAGGTTCTAAAGAATTTACAGATCGAATTTTAATAAATGAAGATGAAGATATATTTATTTGGGGAGTTGTAACTTATGTCATCCATTCAGTATACTAAAAAAATAGCACTTATTGATTGTAACTCTTTTTATGTTTCTTGTGAAAGATTATTCAATCCTAAAATAAGAAAAAAACCTGTTGTAGTTTTATCTAATAATGATGGTTGTATAATTTCAAGATCAACTGAAGCAAAAGCTTTAGGTATTAAAATGGGAGAACCTTACTTCAAGGCAAAAGATATTATTATTAAAAATAAAGTCGAAGTTTTTTCATCTAATTATTCTTTGTATGGAGATTTATCTAGAAGAGTGATGCGAACGCTAAAAAGATTCAACTCTGCTATTGAAGTTTATTCTATTGATGAAGCATTTCTAGATTTATCAAACTTTTCAGATGATGAAGTTGAAAAAGTTGGAAGAGAAATCAGGGAAACAGTTTTAAAGTGGACGGGTATTCCAACTAGTATTGGTATTGCCAAAACAAAAACTTTAAGCAAAGTTGCAAATCATATTGCAAAGAAAAAAAAATCAGGTGTAACAAGTTTGATAGGAATTGAAAATATTGATCCTATATTAGAGAAGGTTGAAATTAATGATGTATGGGGTGTAGGAAGACAATTAACAAAGTTCTATCATAAAAATGGAATTTATAACGCAAAACAATTAAAGAATAAGTCAAATACCTGGATAAAGAAAAACTCTAATGTTTTAGGTTCAAGAACTGCAATGGAGCTAAGAGGAGTTCCTTGTATTGATTTAGAAACAACTCAATCAAAAAGAAAAAGCTGTGTTGTATCTCGTTCTTTTGGTCAAAGAATTGAAAAATACCAAGAATTAAAAGAAGCAGTTGCAAATTATTGTTTGAATGCATCTGAGAAAATTAGATCTGAGTCTTTGATTGCAAAATCAATTACTGTTTTTGTTAGAACAAGTCCTTTTCAGAGTAGATTTGGATATTATTCAAACTCAAAGACAATAGATTTTGCGATTTCAACGAATAATAGTATTGAAATAGTTAAAACTGCTTTGGTTGCTTTAGACTCTATTTTTAAAAATGGCTACCGTTATCAAAAAGCAGGAGTAATGCTTACTGGTTTATCCAATGAAGATCGTAGTAAGAACCTATTTTATTCTGAAAAAGACGAGAAAATTAAGGGTTTAATGAAATCTATTGATAATACTAACTATCGGTACGGAAGATCTACGTTAAGTCTTGCTAGTGCTGGTGTTCAAAAAAGATGGAACATGAGAAGAGAGCATTCATCTAAAATAGATACTGCAGATTTTTACTTACTGCCAACTATTAGGGCTTGATTTACTTATTTTAAATTTAAATTTTTTGTTGAACCATCTTTATAAGTAAACTCTACTTCTTTTTTTGAAATAGATTTTATTGATACAAAGCCATCATACTCAGAAATAAATTCGTTTAATTTTTTTCTATTTTTCTTTGACATTTTTTTACCTGGTGCGTTTACACCCACATCAATTATTAATTCTGCTCCACTTAAAAAAGCATTTACATAAGCTTTTATTGGGGGACCACAGGTCATAGCCTCTGTCAACCAAATTGGTTTATCAACATCAACACTTTTTAATAAATCAGCAAATTCATCTACCCATAGCTCTTTATCACACTGTCCATCTGGACCGCTTATATGGTGAATATTTGCAATATCAAAATGATCCTTAATTTTTGGCAAAGCTGATTTCCAATATTTTTTATTTTCTGGAAACATTCCTGCAGCACCAGCCATAACAATAACTGCATCTGGTTGCTGTTCTTTAATTACTTTTGAAGAAAAATTAAAAATTTCAACAAAATCTTCCTCACTTCCTTTAAAAAACATATCAAACTCAGGTTCATTCATCACATCCCAATATACAATTGGTTTTGTTAGCCCAGGCATATCATTTGAACCATCTCCATCATAACGGTCCACTAATTTTACAAGAAAAGTTTTATAATCTTCCATTGAACAAGGTTTGCTTAAATACTTTGTAAAACGTTTTCCAAATGGACTTCTGGCCTTTTTTCTTTTGCAAGATTTTTGATCCCAATTTGTATGAGGCCAGATAGTAGCTAAAATTGTTTGGTTGTGATTTTGAGCATATACAACGTACTTATCTACATCTTCCCAAAAAAATTTACCTTTTTCGCTTTCTATATGATTCCAAACGAAAGGTCCTGGATGAGGTCTTACCCATTGACCATCTTTTCCACGCATTTTTTTGTCTCTCATTTCAGTTAATTCGCCAAATCTAGATTGTGAATATGCAAGATTTGTTAAAAGTAAAAAAGATAATAGAATTAATAATAATCTTTTCATCAACTTTTAAACAATTTTTCAGATAAGTTTTGAAGCTTATCACCCCAAAAAACTTCTTTCTGAATTCTTTTAAAGTCAATATCAAAAACGGTAGACATAGCTGATGCATAAACAGATCTTGAGTCAATTGTTGAATTCAAGTCTCTTCCCTCAAATAATTCTTTTCTCTTAAGCCCTGGCCAATCAGTATAAACTTGAGATTTTTTTATTAAGCCTCCTGCCATAAAAATTGCAGATCCATAGCCATGCTCTGTACCTCGTCCACCATTTTGCTCAATAGTTCTGCCAAATTCT
>CACKUZ010000019.1 GCA_902603475.1 uncultured Pelagibacteraceae bacterium | reverse complement strand
ACACCATTTTTTATATTTTTTATAAAAATTTTTATTATGTTTGTCACAAGATTTTTTTAATTCATTATGAAACCATTTTTCTAAACTTTTATCTTTCAGGCAAGGTGTAATATCCATCCCTCCACCAAACCATCCATGAGAGGTATAAATATATCTAGTATTAAAATGCATAGCCGGAACATGAGGATTTTTCATATGCATTACCACTGAAATACCTGCTGCCCAAAATTTTGGATTTTTATCCCCCCCAGGGACTCTGTTTCTAAATTCTTTTGAAAATTTTCCATACACTTCTGAAAAATTTACACCTACTTTTTCAAAAATTTTTCCATTTTCTAAAATTCTAAATTGGCCCCCACCTTCATTTGAGTTTTTACCTCTTTCCCAATTTTTAATTTTGAAGATATTTTTTTTTGCCTCTAATTCCTCTATTTCTTGACAAATTACTTCTTGCAAAGTCTTAAACCAATTTCGGGCTAATTTTTTTTTAATTGTTTGATCCATAAATATTTGATTGTCTTATATTTTCTGACAATACTATTGCAACTGAAGATGCGAGGTTCAAGGATCTTTTTTTTTCAATCATTGGTATTTTTATCCTATTCTCTAGTCTTTTATGAATCTCATCTGGTACACCGGCACTTTCTCTTCCAAAAAGTAAGGTATCATTGCCCTTAAATTTAAATTCAGTATAAATTTTACTGGCCTTAGTAGTCATCAAAACTACCCTATCATTTTTTTTTGCTTCAAAAAATTCATCTGAACTTTTGTAAATCCTTATTAATTTTTCATCCAGGTAGTCCATCACAACTCTTTTAAAACGCTTGTCATTAAGTAAAAATCCACAAGGCTCTATAATCTCAAGAACAGCCCCAAGGCAAGAACATGTTCGAGCTATCGCAGCCGTATTTTGTGGTATATCAGGCTCGTAAAGTGCTATTTTGGGCATCGATTTAGCTTTTTTGTGTGTCATTGTTACCATGGAAAAATAACGTTTTTCTTCATATATGAAATCATATATTAAGAAAAAATTAAAATAATAAGAAATGTCCGATTCAGAAAAAAAGAAGCCAAATAGAAGAGATTTTATAGTGACTGCAACAACGGCAGCAGGCGCAGTAGGCGTCGGAGCGGTTGTTTGGCCGTTAGTTGATCAAATGAACCCTGATGCATCTGTAAAGGCATTAGCAAGCACAGAAGTAGACATAAGTGCTGTAGAACCTGGTCAATCAATTACAGTTTTGTGGAGAGGTAAACCGGTTTTTATTAAAAGAAGAACTAAAGAGGAAATTGCTAGTGCAAGAGCAGTTGATTTAAGTGAACTTAAACATCCCGAAAAAGATGAGGACAGAGCAAAAAATCCTGAGTGGCTCGTGATGTTAGGGGTATGTACTCACCTCGGATGTGTACCTTTAACTGACAAAGGGGACTATGGTGCATGGTTTTGTCCATGCCATGGTTCACATTACGATACATCTGGAAGAATTAGAAAAGGGCCAGCACCAACTAATATGGAAGTGCCAAAATATGAATTTGTAAACAGCAATACTATAAAGATTGGATAAAAAATTTATGAGTGATCACGAATATACACCTAAATCAAAAGTTGGAAAATGGTTTAATGATAGACTTCCATTATTAACACTTGCTAACCATTTAACAGATTATCCAACTCCCAAAAATTTAAATTACTGGTGGACATTTGGTGGAATTCTTACTTTTTGCTTAATCACTCAAATAATTACAGGCATTGTTTTAGGCATGCATTATGTAGCTCATGCTGATTTAGCGTTCCAGAGTGTAGAACACATAATGAGAGATGTAAATTATGGTTGGTTAATAAGATATGTACATGCAAACGGTGCATCAATGTTTTTCTTAGCTGTTTATATACATATTTTTAGGTCTTTGTATTACGGCTCATACAAATCACCAAGAGAAGTTATTTGGATTATAGGTATGTTGATTTATTTCCTTATGATGGCAACTGCATTTATGGGGTACGTTCTTCCTTGGGGACAGATGAGTTTTTGGGGTGCAACAGTAATTACAAACTTATTTAGTGCTATTCCTTTAGTAGGCGAAAGTATCACTAATTGGCTTTGGGGAGGTTACTCAGTTGATAATCCAACTTTAACAAGATTTTTTAGTTTGCACTATCTGTTTCCTTTTTTAATTTTAGGACTAGTTGTGCTTCACATTTGGGCATTACATGTACCTGGAAACAATAATCCTATTGGAATAGATATAAAAAAACCATCTAAAGACACTGTTCCTTTTCATCCGTATATAGTGATTAAAGATGCATTCGCACTCTTAATATTTTTACTAATATTTGCATTCTTTGTATTCTTTTCACCTAATATTCTGGGTCATGCAGACAACTATATTGAGGCAAACCCACTTGTCACGCCTGCTCACATTGTGCCTGAGTGGTATTTATTACCTTTTTATGCAATCTTAAGATCAGTCCCTGATAAACTGCTTGGAGTAATCGCAATGTTTGCTGCAATATTTGTGCTCGTAATTTTACCTTGGTTAGATACTTCAAAAGTTAGATCAACCGTTTTTAGACCTATTTACAAACAGTTCTACTGGTTTTTAGTTGCCGATGTATTAATACTTGGTTATGTGGGAGCAATGCCAGCTGAGGGCTTATATTTATTAATAGCAAGAGTGGCAACCGCATATTACTTTGCACATTTTTTAATAATCTTACCTTTCTTAGGTTTGAAAGAAAAAACCACTCCATTACCCCTAAGCATAACCGAGCCCGTGATGGGTGGATCTGCTGATATGGCGATGGCTAGAAATAATTCCGGCTTTAAAGAGAAACTGTGAAAATCTTTTTAAAAACAACCTTCTTATTTATTATAATTTCATCATTAATTTTATCTAGAGCAATTGCTGCTGGTGAACAGCAAGAATTATTAAAAGTTGATTGGTCTTTTAAAAGCTTCTTTGGAAAATTTGATAGAGCTTCCCTCCAAAGAGGATATCAAGTTTACACAGAAGTTTGTGCTTCGTGCCATTCACTTAAACATTTAAGTTATAGAAATCTTGCAGAAAAGGGTGGACCAGAGTTTACAGAGCTTGAAGCTAAAGCAATTGCCTCAAATTTTGAAGTAATAGATGGACCAAATAGTGATGGAGAAATGTTTGAAAGACCAGCAAAATTATCGGATAAATTTGTAATGCCTTATGCGAATGTTCAAGAAGCAATTGCAGCAAATGGTGGAGCATATCCTCCAGATATGTCAGTTCTTGTAAAAGCTAGAAAAGGTGGAGCAAATTATATTTATTCAGTCTTAATGGGCTATGATGAGCCACCAGCAGGTATGGAACTCGATGACGGTGTTTATTACAACAAATATATGTATGGTAACAAAATAAAAATGTCATCCCCCTTAGATGATGACATTGTAGAGTACGCTGATGGAACAAAAGCAACAGTAGATCAAATGGCTAAAGATGTTACAACTTTTTTGCAATGGACCGCAGAGCCTCACTTAGAAACAAGACACAAACTAGGTTTTAGAGTAATAATATATTTATCTGTTTTAACAGTTTTAGTTTATTTTAGTATGAAAAAAATTTGGTCACGTATTGAAACGAAAGTTTAAAATATCTCCGTCTTTAACAATATATTCTTTACCTTCCAATCTCATTTTTCCAGCCTCTTTAGATTTTAACCACCCCTGATTATTCAAAAAATCTTCGTAAGAAATTGTTTCAGCTCTTATAAATCCTTTTTCAAAGTCAGAATGAATTTCTCCTGCAGCATTTGGAGCAGTTGATTCCTTTGCAATAGTCCAAGCTCTAGTCTCCTCTGGTCCAGATGTAAAAAAAGTTTGTAAGGATAAAAGTTTGTATCCTTTTTTTATTAATGAATTAAGTCCAGTCTCTGACATATTTATCATTTTCATATAATTTTTTTTTTCTTTTTCATCCTCTAATTGATTTATTTGATTTTCAATATCTGCAGAAATTACCAATGTATTTTTTTCATCAAATTTTTTCATAAAATCATCTGTATATTTGTTACCTGACTTAATACTCTCTTCGTCTACATTACATACATATAGTTTTGGTTTAGTACTAAGAAGTCCGCTACTTTTTAAAAGTTTTTCATCAAATTCATTTGAGATCGATGTTAAATCACCATCCTCGTCGATTATCTTTTGGGCTGCCTCCAGTAATTTTAGCTCTTCGAGATCAACATTTTTTTTATTTTTTTTATCAAGTCTTTTTTGAATTGATTCTAAATCAGCTAACTTCATTTCAGTTTCTATAATTTCTAAATCTCTGACAGGATCTACGGTAGGGTTTACATTTTGAATATCCTCTGAGTCAAAACATCTAATCATATGAATAATAGCATCAACTTCTCTGATGTGGGATAAGAATTTATTACCTAATCCTTCCCCTTTAGAGGCTCCTTTAACAAGACCCGCGATATCAACAAATGAGATTGTAGTGTTAATTTTTTTTTTTGAAATCGAAATTTTAGCTAGTTTATCAAGTCTTTCATCTGGAACTGCTACAATGCCGATATTTGGATCAATTGTGCAAAAGGGAAAATTTTCTGCTTGTGCTTTATTAGAGTTTGTTAAAGCGTTAAACAAAGTAGATTTACCAACATTTGGTAATCCAACGATTCCGCATTTAAAACCCATTTAATTGTTGTTAACAGTACTAGAAAATAAATCTAATTTTTTATCAATCAATATAGTTAAAGACTGAATTATATTACTTGTTATTGAATCTAAATGAACTTGTTCATCCTCATTAAAGTCGTTTAAAACATAATCAGAGACTGATATTTTATTATCTGGCTTTCCTATGCCAATACGAACTCTTGAATATTCCTTGCCTATAAATTTGTCAATTGATGCTATTCCATTGTGACCTGCACTTGATCCACCAAACTTTGCTTTAATTTTTCCAAATTCAATATCTAAATCATCATGAAATACAATTACATCTTCTGCATCTATTTTGAAGTATTCAAGTAGCTCTCTAATACAAATTCCTGAATTATTCATAAATGTGAGAGGTTTAATTGCATATATTTTCTTATCACCAATATTTCCAGTAGTTAATAATCCCTTAAATTTTGGTTTTTGCTTAGACAATCCAAATTTTTGGTTAATCGCGTCCACAATCTTGAAACCAATGTTATGTCTATTATTTTGACTATTAGGAGTCGGATTTCCTAAACCAACAAGTAACAACATATCAAATCAAATCTGGAAAAAGAATTTCACTATTTATTATTTTTTATCTGATGAAGATTTATCTTCTTCTTTAGCTTTTTCACCATCAGCTTTATCACCATCAGTTGAAGTTTTTTCACCACCTTCTGCAGCTGCCTCTGCTCCTTCGCTAGCCTCACCTTCAGCTGCCTCTGCTGGTTTTTCTGGCTCTTTAACTACAGTAGGCGCAGCAACTGTTGCAATCACAAAGTCTCTACCTTGTATAGTAGGGGTTACATTTTCAGGTAAACTAATTGAAGAAATTTTTATACTTGTACCAATATCTAAACCTTCTAAATCAACAACAAGCTCAGTTGGAATATTTTCTGCTGGACATCTCAGTTCTACCTTACGTCTTACTATATTTAGTACACCTCCACGTTTCAGTCCTGGTGATAATTCATTGTTTATAAATTTCACAGGTATTTCTAAAATAATTTTTCCACCTTTAACAATTCTCATCAAGTCGAAATGAATAGGCTCATCAGTGACAGTGTCAAAAGCAATATTTCTTGTTAGAACTTTTTGTTCTTTCCCATCTAAATTAATAGAAATTACGTTAGATAAAAAATTTTCTTTATTTATTAAATTTTTTAACTCTTTAGTTGTAATTGAGATTTTTTCATTTGGTTGTTCTCCACCATAAACTATACCTGGAACATTACCTTTACTTCTTAAGTCGTTGACTTGGCCTTTAGTTTTTGTATCTCTTATTGTTGCCTGAATTATGCTCATAAATTGCAGGTTTTATACCGCAGTTTGGTAATTTTACAAGATTTATTTAAATAGATCTGAAACAGATGTTGAATTAGAAATCCTTTTAATAGCCTCAGCTAGTAATATTGATATTGATAATACTTCAATATTTCTTACTTTTTTAAGTTTGTCTGAACTATCAATACTATCTGTAATAACTAAGTTTTTAATTTTTGAACCTTTTATCTTTTTAACTGCATCACCGCTAAAAACTCCATGAGTTGCATATACGTGAACTTCTTTTGCGCCTCTTTTTACTAAAGCGTCCGCCGCATTAACAATTGTTCCTCCAGAATCAATTATATCATCTGTTAAAATACAAATTTTATTTTTAACATTTCCAATAACATTCATAACTTGCGATTTTCCAGGACTAGGTCTTCTTTTGTCTACAATTGCTAATCCAACATCTAATTTTTTTCCTAAAGCTCTTGCCCTTTCAACTCCTCCCACATCAGGTGCAACACAAATTATATTATTACTTTTAATTTTCCTTTTAATATGCTTTGCAAAGATTGGTGTAGCAAAAAGGTTATCAACTGGAATATCAAAAAAACCTTGAATTTGACCAGCATGTAAATCTACTGTTACCACTCTGTCAGCTCCTGCATTTGTAATTAAGTTTGATACTAATTTTGCAGAAATAGAAGTTCTCGGTACAACCTTACGATCTTGTCTCGCATACCCAAAATATGGAATTACTGCAGTGATATTTTTTGCAGATGATCTTTTAAGTGCGTCTATGCAAAGAAGTAATTCCATCAGGTTATCATTTGCTGGAGAGGATACAGATTGAATTATAAAAATACTATTTCC
The DNA here is from genome assembly GCA_902603475.1 of uncultured Pelagibacteraceae bacterium. Lineage (GTDB taxonomy): Bacteria > Pseudomonadota > Alphaproteobacteria > Pelagibacterales > Pelagibacteraceae > Pelagibacter. Next base: position 7,281 of record CACKUZ010000019.1, on the reverse strand, counting down.
TCTTATATTTTCATTAATCTCAATATAAATCTCACCATCAGCAAATTTTCTGATACTTGTATTAACTAATTTATTTTTAAGATTTTTAGAAATTTTATTACTTAGCTGTTTATTGCTATTTCCAGTGAGAATCTTCATTTTTTGAGAATATCTTATTTAATCATAATTACAGAAATATTTCTACCATAATCATTTAATTTATTTCTAATTGATCTTCTAGCACTGAAAAAGTTGTTACTTACTAAATATGTATCTTTTTTGATAATTTCAATGTTTTTAACTCCAAATTTCAGAAGTTGCTCTTTAATATAATCTGTTAAACTGAAATATATTTTATTTCTTTTGATTATAAAAAATTTTTTATTAGATCTTTCTTGTTTAATAAATTTATCCAAGAAATCATTTCTTACCTCATAGCTATTTTTTCCTATACAAGGTCCAATTACAACTATTAAATTATTAAAATTACTTCCACTTGACTTAAATTTTCTTAATGTAGTAGATACTATTTTTTTATATGCTCCTTTCCATCCTGCATGTAGGGCACTAATTAAATTATTAACTGGGTCATATATAAAAACAGGAGCACAATCGGCTGTTAAAATTCCTAAAGCGATACCTTTTTTATTTGTTATTAAAGAGTCACCTTTTAATTTTTTTCTTGGAATTTTACTTATTTTATAAACATTATTACTATGAATTTGATCTAACAATACGAGATTATTTTTATTACATCCAATTTTTTGGCAAACTTTTTTTATATTTTTCTTAACATCTCTAATTTTATCATCAGATCCTAGACCACAATTTAAGCCTTTGTAAATACCTTTTGAGACACCTCCAAATCGATTAAAAAACCCATGTCTTATCATTTTAAACTTAGAAAGTTTTTTTGATTTAAACATTATTCAAAGCCAAAAAAATTATTATTTTTATTTTTGTATCCAAAAATTACTTTAAAGAGGCTACCCATTTGCTTTTCTTCCAGTAGCCGAGATAAAGTTTCTTTCATATATTTTTGTTCTTCATAAGTCCTTTTTTTTTCTAAAATCTGCGCTCTTTTAATTATCCCCATTCTTTCTAGAAAAAACCTTTGAGTGACTACATTTTTTACTTTAAGATTATTTTTAAGGAAATACTCTTTTAATAAATTAAAATTTACTAGTGAAGTAATATCTGCTTTACCAAGATTTTTTAACATTGTCTCAGTTGAAATTTTTTTATTATCCATCACTGCCTGTATGGTATTTGAGTTATTACTATTTAAATAACCATAGTCTATAAGCAAAATACCACCAGAAAGTTTATTGATTTTCTTTATTATTGGATTTAACTCTAATAATCCCTTTTTAGGAAATTCAATAAATTTAAGTTTTTTTAATGTACCAAAAGTCATTATTTGAGCAAAATCTTTTTTATTACTTCTTATAAACTTTTCAATAATGTTAATATTGTCTTTCACTGAATAACATTTTTCAAATAACTCATTATTTATATTCGAAAACTGTTTAATTGGTATTGCATCAAAAAACTCGTTTCCAAAAAAAATAACTGGTCCCTTTTTTATTGAATTAAAGTTTTTGATCCATTTAATTCGTTTATTATCTATATTTTGCTTTTGTAATTTTTTTAAAAATAAACTTTTCTCATATAAGTAAATTTTTATAGCTTTATTACATTCTGGAAACTTTTTTAGAGTATTAATTATAACTTTCGTTAAACTTCCATCTCCTGGTCCAAGTTCTACAAAATTAAATATTTTAGGTTTACCCATTTTTTCCCAGGAAGAAATCAACCATATGCCTATAATTTCTGAAAACAGATTTGAAATAGTAGGGGATGTTATAAAATCTCCATTTTTGCCAAATGGATCTTTGCTAGAATAATAACCTATCTCAGGCTCATATAGAATTTTTTCAATAAAATCATCAACAGGTAAAGGTTTTTTTGATGTAATTTTAAATTTTTTGAGATTTGGTTTCATCATTTCTTATAAAATAAATTAAAAACCCAATTAAAATCATTATGGCACTTAAAAGCATCCCCATACTTACATATCCAAATAAATATCCAATTTGTATATCTGGCTCTCTAAAAATTTCAGTGGCAATTCTAAAACATCCATAAAGTATTAAGAACATGAATGAACAGGTTCCAATTTTATAATTTTTATTAAAAAAAATTAAATTCATTAAAATAAATAATATAAAACCTTCTAAAAATCCTTCATATAATTGAGAAGGGTGTCTTAATTTATCATCGTAGTTTGGAAAAAACACTCCCCAATTAGAATTTGTAACTTTTCCAACTAATTCTCCATTTATAAAATTTGAAATCCTGCCAAATAAAATACCTATTGGTGCTGTAATAGATACTAAATCTAAAAAAATAAAAATATCTTTCTTATTCTTTTTTGAAAATAAAAAACTAGCAATAATTATACCAATCAACCCCCCATGAAATGACATACCTCCGTTCCATATCATAAAAATTTCAATTGGATTTTTTAAAAAATATGTAAAATTATAAAAAATTACATATCCTAGCCTTCCTCCAATAATAATTCCTATTATCAAATATGAGATATAATCTTCAAATAATTTTGAAATTAAATTGTCCTTAATAAGTATCTTTTTACAATATAACCAACCGAAAATAATCCCAAAAATATATGCTAGCGAATACCACCTGACACTTAAAGAGAATATTTCAAAAGCTACTGGGTCAAAATTATTAGTAAACATTTGTATAATTTATTATAAGCTATTAAATATAATTTTAGTAAATAATTATTATGTCAAAATCAAGATTCGTATTCGATAAATTTGCAAAGCTAATTGAACAAGGTCTGATTAATTATAAAGATGTATCTGATGAAGTAATTTCAATACTAAAATCAAAACGAGATGAAATTGTATTTAAAATGAAACTAGCAAGTAAAGAGGAAGTAGATATTTTGAATAAGAGAATTAGCAATCTTGAAAAAAAACTAGAAGAAAAAAATAAAAGAAAAAAAACTAGTAAGGCAAAGAAATAGTTACTTTCAAACCACCTAGTTTTGATTTGTTAAAGGTAATATCCCCCCCGTGAGATTTTACAATGTCAGATGATATAGATAATCCTAAACCAACACTTGATTTTGATTCAGACCTACTTTTATCAATTTTATAGAATGGTTTGGTAATGTTTTGAAATTCTGATTTTTTAACACCAGGGCCGTCGTCATCAATTGATATGAGAATAGTTGAATTTTTTTTTTCTAAATTTACTGATATTTTTTCTGCATACTTAATAGAATTATCTAGCAAATTATTTATACACCTTGTGATTAAATTCCTTCTTCCATTGATATAGGTATTTTTTTTTAATTTTTTCTGAATATTTTCGTTTTCATACTTAAGAATAATTTCATCCAAAAGTTCTGATATATCAAAAGTTTCAGTTTTATTTTTAGCACCTGTACTCGCAAACTGAAGGTATTCATTTAGCATTTTTTCCATTTCATCAACATCTTTTGATATTTTTTCTGACAGACTTTTATCCTTAATAACAGCAAGTTGTAGTTTAATTCTCGTAAGTGGTGTTCTTAAATCATGACTTATTCCAGACAGCATCTCAGATCTTTGATTTAAATGTCTTAGAATTCTTTTTCTCATCTTTTCAAATTCCAGACCTGCTTTTCTTATTTCCAAAGCTCCAGATGGTCTAAACTCCTCAACATCTTCACCTCTGCCAAACCTCTCTGATGCTTGAGCTAACTTAGTTATAGGTCTAGTTTGATTTTTTAAGAAAATCATCGCCACTGCTATCATTAAAATTGCAGGGACTGTAATCCAAAATGCAAAAATTCTTATTGAGGATACTTGAATTCTTTCCTTGGGAAAAAATATTTGTAAAACACCGTCTCTAAATTTTATTCTTAAATCCACAACTTCCTTGTATGAAATTGTATTAAACCAATGTTGACCAATTTTAGGTTTCAATTCCCTCCTCAAGGTTCTGTCCATTGGACTAAACCATCTCTCAACTTTAATATCTGGCAATTTTTCATTCTCTAAAAATCTCACTGAAAAGCTAAAATTCTTGTTATATAGATCTGTAACTATTTTTTTATTGTACTGACTTTCGTTATTATAAATATCAATAATTGTTACAATCTCACTCACTAAAGCTTTAGTTAAACCTTTATTTGTTTTAATCCATAAACTGTCAAAAAAAACTAAAGAGATTGTAATTTGTAAAATTAATATCGGGACAGCAACAATTAGCAATCCTCTATAAAATAATCTTTTAGGTAAGATGTTCTTTAAAATTCTATTCAATCCAAAGGACATAACCTTCTCCTCTGATGGTTTGCAAGTATTTGGGACTTTTTGGAGTTTCTTCAATTTTTTTTCTTAATCTAGTAATAATAACATCTATTGATCTTTCTTTATTTAGATCTATTAAACTTGCAATTTCATCTCTTTTATAGATCTTGCCAGGAGAATTTATCATCTTTTCTAAAATAAGTTTTTCGGTGTTGTTTATTTTTAATCTTTGGTCATCTTTAAAGATAAAAAGTTTTTTTAGATCTATTTTTATATTGCCAAATTCAATAACTCTTTTTATCTCTAATGATTTAGTTTTATTTAAAATATTATTTATTCTTAAAATTAATTCCTTTGGTTCAAAAGGTTTTGTTAAATAATCATCTGCACCTACCTCAAGTCCTTCAATTCTTTCAGATGGTTCTCCCTTGGCTGTTAGTAATAAAATTGGTGTATCAATTTTTTTTTTATAATCTTGAGTAAACTCTAAACCAGTTTTTCCTGGCATCATTATATCTAATACTATCAAGTCAAATTTGATAATTTTAGTCTTTTCAAAAGCATCATTTGAATCTTTGGCAGTTGAAACAAGATAATTATTTTGATTTAAATACTCTTTTACCAGATCTCTAATTCTATCATCATCATCTACAATTAATATATGTGCTTTAAAGTTTTTCATTAATAATTTTTTTAAGCACTTTATCAAAACTTATAACATCGTTGGACTCAGAACTTAAAAATGCATCATAAATTCTTTTTTTTTGAGCAGAAAAAATTTCATTAAATATTTTTTCTCCTTCTTCTGTTAAGTATACATGTTTAACTCTTGTATCTATTTCATCTCTTTTAAATTCTATGGCCTTGATCTCTACCAAATCATTAAGAACTCTATTTAAACTTTGTTTCGTAACCTTAAGCTTTCTTAATAAGTTTGAAATAGTTATGCCTTCATACAAAGATATAAGGTGAATTACTTTATTGTGAGCAGTTCCTAAAGCATGTTTATCTAAAACCTTTTTAGCATCAGCGACAGTTTCTCTATATCCATTGAATATTTTTTCGATATATTCTTTTAATTGGTGATCTTTCAGATACAAAAGTTTTTTCATAATGGTAAGTTATATTGACATATTATATATACAAAGATATTTTTTCTAAAAAATAAATCAAATGATACCTTACGATAAAAGAGACGGAAAAATCTGGTACAATGGTGATCTTGTTGAGTGGCAGGATGCAAAGCTGCATGTCATCAGTCATGGACTACACTATGCAAGTTTAGTTTTTGAGGGTGTGAGGGTGTATGATGGTGAAATTTTCAAACTACAAGAACATACAGATAGATTATATCATTCGGCTAAAAGAATGGATATGAACATTCCTTACACTAAAGAAGAAATAAACAAAGCTTGTAACCAGATAATAAAAATTCAAAATGTACAGAATGGTTATCTAAGACCTTTTGCTTGGAGAGGAAGTGAAATGATGGGTGTATCTGCTCAAAAAACAAAAATAAATGTAGCGGTTGCTACTTGGGAGTGGGGAGACTATTTCGATCCTAAGTTGAAAATTGAAGGTATTAAATTAAACATTTCTAATTGGAGAAGACCAGCTCCAAATACTATACCGTGGGATAGCAAAGCTGCAGGATTGTATATGATTTGTACACTCTCCAAACATGAGGCTGAAAGACAAGGATATAGCGAGTCATTAATGTTAGATCACGAGGATAATGTTGCAGAGTCAACGAGTGCAAACATATTTTTTAAAGATAAAAATGGTGAACTTCATACTCCAATTCCAGACTCATTCTTAAATGGTATCACAAGGCAAACTGTTATTGAATTAGCAAAATCAAAAAATATAAAAGTTCACGAAAGAAAAATTAAACCAGATGAATTAGCAAGTTTTGAGGGATGCTTTTTAACTGGGACAGCTGCTGAGATAACACCAATTTCCCAAATTGCTGAAAATAACTATAAAGTTTGTGATCTTATTTTAGATTTGTCAGCAAGCTATGGCAAATTAGTAAGAAAAAAAAAGGCTGCTTAATCTTTGTTATCTTCAGATATAGCGTGATCTATACCTTTCCTTAAATATTCATATCCAGTATATAAAGTAAGAAAAGCAGACAGCCATAATAAAATAATTCCAATTGTTTGAGCATTATAGTCTTGGAAATTTATAATTTTATTTCCAGTTTCTCCGGTGAGCAAAACAGAAATACAAAACATTTGAAGAAAAGTTTTTACTTTTGCTAGACTTGAAACTGGAAGTTTGACGCTTCCTTTAGCTAAAAATTCCCTTAAACCAGAAATTAATACCTCTCTCGTAAGTATTATTATTGCAGCAATAACTTCATAGTTTTTAATAGTTCCATCCATAACAAGTAATATTAGTGCAGTAGCTACAATAATTTTATCAGCAATTGGATCTAATAACTCTCCAAGTTTAGACTCTTCCTTAAACATTCTTGCTAATAATCCATCTAAGAAATCAGTAAATGAGGCAATTACAAACAGTGCAAAAGGAATTACATCTCCATAAAACCCTGGCAAATAAAATGCAAAAACAAATATAGGAACGATTATAATTCTACCAATAGTTAAATAATTTGGAATTTTCATATATTACTCATGGAAGTAATTATATATCTTTTTTGCAACCTTTTCCTCAACTCCTTCTACTGTTTTTATCTCATCTAAGCTTGCGGATTCAACTGCTCTTGCTGAGCCAAAGTGATTTAAAAGTGCTCTTTTTCTAATTGATCCAATTCCATCAATTTGATCAAGTAAAGACTTACTAATACCTTTTTTTCTCTTTGCTCTGTGCGCACTTATTGCAAATCTATGAGACTCATCTCTTAATCTTTGTAAGAAAAAGAGGGTAGGGTCATTTTTTTCAAACTTAAATTCTTTACCATTATGAAAAAAGGTTTCATTACCACTATTTCTAAATTTACCTTTTG
>CACKUZ010000018.1 GCA_902603475.1 uncultured Pelagibacteraceae bacterium | reverse complement strand
CAAAAATAAAGATTGTGTTGAGATTGGAGCAAATGATTTTGCTTACATTTTATATACATCTGGAACTACAGGAATTCCAAAAGGTATAGTTAGAGATGTTGGAGGCCATATTGTTGCTCTTAAATGGACAATGAAAAATATTTACAATGTTGAAGATAATGATGTGTGGTGGTCGGCAAGTGATATTGGTTGGATAGTAGGACATTCGTATATTGTTTATGCTCCATTGTTCAAAGGATGTACTACAGTTTTATTTGAAGGAAAACCAGTTGGAACGCCTGATGCAGGAGTATTTTGGAGAATAATTTCAGAGTATAAAATTAAATCTTTATTTACAGCTCCAACAGCATTTAGAGCAATTAAAAAAGAAGACCCAGATGGAAAGTTTTTCTCTAAATATGATTTAAGTTCTTTTGAATCTTTATTCCTAGCTGGTGAAAGAGCTGATCCAGATACAATTAAGTGGGCTGAAAATCTTTTAAATGTTCCTGTTATAGATCATTGGTGGCAAACAGAAACTAGTTGGGCAATTAGTTCAAATTGTACTGGAATAGAAATGCAAAAAACTAAGTATGGTTCAGCCTGTAAAGCAGTTCCAGGTTATGATGTAAAAGTAATTAAGCCAGATCATTCAATGGCAAAAACAAATGAAATGGGAGATATAGTTGTTAAATTACCTTTACCTCCTGGAACTTTTCCTACACTTTGGAATGCAGACAAAAGATATGAGGAAAATTATATGACTAATTATAAAGGCTACTATCAAACCTATGATGCAGGACACATTGATGAAGATGGATATATATGGATAATGTCACGAACAGATGACATAATTAATGTTGCTGGTCATAGATTATCAACTGGTGCAATTGAAGAGGTTTTATCTGAACATCAATCAGTTGCTGAGTGTGCTGTTCTTGGAATTGCAGATAAATTAAAAGGACAATTACCTATTGGTTTGGTGGTTTTAAAGTCTGGTGTTGAAAAAGATAATGAAGCTATTTCTAAAGAATGTATTCAAATGGTTAGAAATAAAATTGGACCAGTGGCTGCATTCAAAGTTGTTATAGTTATAAAAAGATTGCCTAAAACAAGATCAGGAAAAATATTAAGAGGAACTATTAGAAAAATTGCTGATATGGAAGATTATAAAATGCCAGCAACAATTGATGATCCTGCAATTTTAGATGAGATCACACAAAGTTTAATAGATAATAATATTCTTGCCAAATAAATTAGATTAATTATCAAACTTGATGGGCTTACCTGATGCTTCTCCAAGGATTTCTCCATCTTTCATTTTAATCTCTCCGTTAATGATTGTATAAACTGGGGTTCCCTTAAACTTATGTCCATCGAAAGGAGACCATCCACACTTACTTTCTATTTTTTCATTTTTGATTTCGATAATTTTATTCATATCCACAATTGTAAAGTCTGCATCATAGTCTTCCTTTATATACCCTTTACCTATAATACCAAAAATTTTCGCTGGATTTTCACAGATGAGATTCATAAGCTGAATTAAAGTTAGTTTTCCATCATTTACATGGTTAAGCATCACAGGTAATAAGGTCTGAACCCCTGGCATTCCTGAAGGAGTATCTGGATATTCTTTGTCTTTATTTACTTTTAGATGAGGAGCGTGATCCGAACCGATAGTATCATTGTAATTATTTCTTACTGCATACCACAGCCTGTCGTAATGACTTTTTTCTCTAATAGGCGGATTCATCTGAGCATAGGTGCCTAGTTTGTCGTAACAATCTGGTGCAAACATTGTTAAATGCTGTGGTGTTATTTCAAAAGTTATGTCTCCTTTATTCTGAGATAAAAAATCAATCTCCTGTTTAGTAGTAATATGTAAAATATGAGCTTTTTTACCTAATCTTTTTGCAATTTTTACAATCTTTCTAGTAGAAGAAATTGCACATTCTTCATCTCTCCAAATTGGATGGGAATGAACATTGCCTTTCTCTCTTAATTTCTTTCTTAAATTTAAAATATCTTCATCTTCTGAGTGAACTGCAACAATTTTAGATGTACTTTCAAATACTTTTTCAATGTCTTCTTCCTTATGAACTAATAATGTTCCCGTAGAAGAGCCTGCAAATAATTTTACCCCACAACATCCGTCTAAACCTTTAAGATCAGCTAATTCGCTTTGATTAGTTGGAGTTGCTCCAAAATAGAATGCATGATTACAATACATTCTATTTTTTGCTAAATCTATTTTTCTTTGAAATTCTTCTTTGTTTGTAGTTGCAGGATTAGTATTTGGCATTTCAAATACTGAGGTTATACCTCCAACAATTGCTGCTCTACTTCCAGAAGCTAAATCCTCAGTGTCTGTTGAACCTGGTTCTCTAAAATGCGTCTGAGTATCAATACAACCAGGAAGAACGGTTAGTCCAGTTGCATCAATTGACTGGCTTGAATCTTCATCTAACTTTCCAATTTTTACAATCTTGCTGTTTTGAATACCTATATCAACATCTTTGAGACCTTTATCAATATAACACTTTCCATTTTTGATTATTAGGTCTAACATTTATAAAAAAACTACTTATATCATTCGTTATAATATTACAATATGAATAGAAATAATATTTACATCCTAGAGGATAGAGGTCTTCTTTATATTAATGGAGATGATGCTAAAGAATTTTTACAAAATATAATTACAAACAACATTGAAAATGTATCAGATTATAGAAGTTGTTTCTCAGCTCTCCTAACCCCACAAGGCAAATATCTTTACGATTTTATAATTATTAAACATAAATCAGGCTATTTTTTGGATTGTGAAAAGAAAATTATTGAGAATTTATATAAACAGTTAAAATTATACAAGCTTAGGTCTAAAGTAGAAATTTTAAATCTAAGTAATGAGTTCGTTGTTGCAAATTTAGCAAAGGAAAAATTTCTGGAATTAGAAAATTCTAAAGATGAGATGGGTTTTACTATAAAATTCAGAGAAGATACTATTTTTTTAGATCCAAGGTCTGATAAATTAGGAGCTAGATTGGTAATTAATTTAGAAAAATTGTATCTTTCTATTAAAAAATTGGGATTAAAAGTTTCTGATGTAAATGAATATTATAATTACAGTCATGAATTGGGAATTGCTCAAATTGATACAAATAATCTGCAAGATAAAATATTTGGAATTGAATGTAATTTTGAAGAACTAAATGGAATTGATTTTAGAAAAGGATGTTATGTAGGGCAAGAAAATACAGCTAGAATAAAACTTAAAGATAAACTTAATAAAAGACTATTTGCAATTAAAGTTTTAGACGGAGAGATCAATAGTAACGAAATTACTTCTGAAAATAAAAATTTAGGAAAATTATTGATCAATAATAAAAATCCATTTGCTTTGCTGAAACTAGAAAATAAAAGCTTTAATTTTGATAAAGATCTAAAGTGTGGTGATGCAAAAATTAAAGTGTTAAGACCAAATTGGATATAAATTATTTAATAAATTTTGATAAATCTGGTTTGAAATAATCTGGTCCTTTCATAACTTTTCCAAATTCATTATATATTGGTTTTCCATCTTTTCCCAATTTACTCATATTAGATTTTTGAACTTCTTCAAAACATTTATCTAAATTAATACCAAAAGCATGACCAGCGCCATAAGTAACATACAAAATATCTGTTAATGCGTCTGCAACTTCAGTCAAATTTTTTTCTGATATTGCCTGTTTAAGTTCCTCTAACTCTTCATTAATCAATGAAATTCTTAACGAATTAATTTTATCTGTGCTTAAACTTGACGAATCTTTTACATCTTGATTAAAAGTTTTCATAAACACACCAACTTTTTCAAAATTTGTCATTTTACTCCTATATAATTTTATTATTATTTAATGTATAAATATATAAATATACTCTCAAAACTAAAATATGAAATTCAGAAAAGAATATGACAGCATTGGTTCTATAAATGTACCTGTGGATAAGTATTGGGGAGCATCTACACAAAGATCAAAAAAATACTTTGATATTGGAGATGTATTGGTCAGACCAAAGTTAATAAGATCCATAGCTATTATAAAAAAAGCAGCTGCTATTACAAATTATAAAAGCAAAGATATTAGTTCAAAAATTTATAAATCAATTGTACGAGCTTCTAATGAAGTTATTGCAGGAAAATTAGATAATCATTTCCCTCTTAAAGTTTGGCAAACTGGTTCTGGCACACAAACAAATATGAATGTGAATGAAGTTATTTCTAATAGAGCAATTGAAATACTAAAAGGAAAAAAGGGTACAAAAAAACCAGTGCATCCTAACGATCATGTTAACAAATCTCAGTCTACTAATGATGTATTCCCAACTGCAATGCATATTGCAATAGCAATGGAAACTAGAGAAAAACTATTACCAAGTTTAGTATTATTAAATAAAGAATTAAAAAAAAAGGTAAGTGAATTTAATAAAATAGTCAAAATAGGAAGAACACACCTTCAAGATGCTACTCCTTTATCATTGGGTCAAGAATTTTCTGGCTATCAATCTCAACTAGAAGAATGCATTAAAAGAATAAAAGTTTCACTGAATGAAATTTATTTTTTAGCACAAGGTGGAACGGCGGTGGGTACAGGTATTAACACAAAAAAAAATTTTGATAAGAAAATAGTAAATGAAATAAAAAAAATCACTAAGTTACCTTTTAAGCCAGCTAAAAATAAGTTTGCTGCACTTGCCGCTCATGATGCAATAGTAAATTATTCAGGTACATTAAATACAACTGCGGTATGTTTAATGAAAATAGCAAATGATATTAGATTTTTAGGTTCGGGGCCAAGAGCTGGTTATGGAGAGCTGATATTACCAGAAAATGAACCTGGATCATCAATTATGCCTGGTAAAGTAAATCCAACTCAATGTGAGGCTGTAACAATGGTATGCGTGAAGGTAATTGGAAATCATAATGGTATTACAATGGCTGGTTCACATGGTCATTTTGAACTTAATGTTTTTAAACCTTTAATAATTCATAATGTACTTCAATCAATCCAAATTCTATCGGATAGCACAAAAAGTTTTGCAAAGTATTGTATCTCTGGACTAAAAGCTGACAAAATCAGAATCAAACAATTATTAGATAACTCTTTAATGCTGGTCACTGCCTTATCTCCAAAGATTGGCTACGATAATGCAGCAAAGATTGCTAAGAAAGCATTAAAAAATAAAACTACTCTAAAAGATGAAACACTGAAATCAGGATTAATAAATGAGAGAGAATATAATAAAATTGTTGATCCTAATAAAATGACAAGACCAGACTAACTATTTATAATATTTTTAACTAAAGATTTAAGCTCTTGCGAATTTTTGATATTATATCTAGTCTTATCACTTTTTTTGTCTTTATATACTGTTTGATTAATTTTTATATCAAATATTGATATTATCCCGGTATTTATATTTTTCTCAATTTTAAAATACATCTCATTTATATCCTTCACTTTGTCTACCTTCACTTGAAATTTTTTAGCAAACTCTTTTTTATTTTTTATTTTAAAGGAACTTGATGAGTAAAATATTATATCACCACTTTCTTCTTTATATTTAATTTCAGTTTTAATTTGCCCAATTTCATCAACATTGAATAAAACTTCTCTTAAATAAGTAGTTTTTTGGCTGATATTTAAACTTATTTCACCACTTCTTATAAGTTCGTGCTCGATATTATTTAAAATTAATTTAATATCTCCATCTATATTACCTAACAAATCAGGTTTTAAGTTTAATATAGAAAATATTAATTCATCTACCAAAAAATTAAGATTTTGCTTATTCAAAGTAATATTCGAATTGAGATAAAAAGGTGATAATTCAATTGTTGAATTAATTTTTATATCATTATTATTTTGTGGAGATTTTAAAGAAAAAATATTGTTTTTTAATTGGTATCCTATTTCAACATTTTGATTTAGGAAGTTGATTAAAGTTGCACCTTCAAAACTAGAATTATTATCATAGTTTAATTCATTTCTTATCAAAATATTTGGCTCTTGAAAGTCTATTTCTATTTGTGAATTCATTTTAGAATTATATTTTTTTTTCCAAAATAATTTAAAATTTAAATCAAACAAATTGCCTTTGATATTTAATTTTTTGAAATCATCCTGTTTAGATGTAGTAAAAATAACTTTTTCTATTGGAGATATAATTAAAGTTTCATCATTTTCATCTATTATAAATACTTTACTTTTTTTAATGTGAAGTGGTTTACTTTCACTATTATGAAAATATTTTCTTAAAATATTATATTCTTTTTTTTTAATTAAAAAATTTGTATTTACTATTTCAAATTTTTCAAAATTAATTTTAGATTTTGGATATAAACTATTAGAGCTCATAAAAACTTTTAAGTTTTTTATATCGAATGAAATACTTTCATTATTGTTTTTATCTATTAATAATGATGAATCGCTAATTAATAAATGAGGCTTTGGAAGTAATTGATACTTTATGTCACCATTTATATTTAAGTTAATATTAAAATCAGAAGAAAACTTACTTTCAATGATGCTTTCTATACTTTTATAATTAAATAAAACTGGTATTGATAAATAAATGCCGAATAAAAAACACAATGCAACTAATAAAAAAATGAGTTTAGAGAATATCGTTATTTTCAATTTTTTTATCATTAATCCAATATCTCTTAAAATGAAAAAAAATAAACGATGAATTTGGATTATTTAACAAATCTTAATAAAAGTCAGGAGGAAGCGGTTCTGCATTTAAACGGACCTCTTTTGATTGTTGCAGGAGCAGGCTCAGGAAAAACCAGAGTTCTTACAGCTAGAATTGCACATATTGTCAAACAACATAAGGCATTTCCCAATCAGGTCTTAGCAGTAACATTTACAAACAAAGCTGCAAAAGAAATGCAATTAAGAGTTTCTAAATTCTTGAGAAAGGAGGCAACTGGTCTTCCATGGTTAGGGACTTTTCACTCGATTAGTGCAAAAATATTGAGAAAACATGCCGAAGCAGTCAAATTAAAATCTAATTTTTCTATAATTGATCAAGATGACCAGGTAAGACTAATAAAAAATATTTGTAAATCTGAAAATATAGATACAAAAAAAATATCCCCAAAATATATTTTAGCAGTCATTGATAAATGGAAAAATAAAGGCTTTTACCCAGAAGAAGTTGTGCTCAAACGTAAAGACATATTAGAAAAAAGTTTTCTTGGAATTTATAAAATTTATCAACAAAAATTAATTGATTTAAATGCTGCCGATTTCAGTGACTTAATACTTCATACTGTTAAAATATTTGAAAAATATAGTGATATATCAAAAATGTATTCAAAAAAGTTTAAATATATTTTAGTTGATGAATATCAGGACACTAATTTTATTCAAAGCGAATGGCTTAAATATCTAGCAAAATATAATCAAAATATTTGCTGTGTGGGAGATGATGATCAATCAATATATAGTTGGAGGGGAGCAGAAATTAAAAATTTTCTTCAATTTGAAAATGTTTACGAAAATACAAAAATAATAAGATTAGAAAAAAATTATAGATCTACTCAAAATATTTTAAATGTAGCATCAAATATTATTGAAAATAATCAAAATAGAGTTGGAAAAAAACTTTTTACAGATCAAGATGACGGTGAACTTGTAACTTTAAACTGTTTTAGAAATGTAAAAGACGAAGCAACTGAAATTGGTTCAAATATTGAAAATTTTAAAAATAAATTTTCATTAAATGAAGTTGCAATTCTAGTAAGAGCTATTTTTCAAACTAGAGAATTTGAAGAAAGGTTTTTAAAAATCGGTGTTCCATATAGAATTATTGGTGGTATTAAATTTTATGAAAGAGCCGAAGTAAAGGATTGTGTTGCATACTTAAAAACAGTATTTCAACCTCAGGATGACTTAGCTTTTGAGAGAATTTTAAATGTTCCAAAAAGATCTATTGGGAATACTACTGTAAAAGCTATAAATGATTTTGCAAGATTAAATAAATGCTCATTAGAAGTTGCCTCAAGACATTTAATTGAACAAAATAAAATTAAACCCAAAACAAAATTAGGTTTAAATTCTCTCCTAAATCTTTTAGCTAAATGGAGAAATGATTTAAGGAATAAAATAAATCACAATAAGCTATTGCAAACAATTCTTGATGAGTCTGGATATAGTGAAATGCTTAAAAATAAAAAAGATTTAGAAAATGAAAATAGATTAGAAAATATAAAAGAATTATTAAATGCAATGAAAGAATTTGATAATTTAGAGAGTTTTTTGGAACATGTTGCTCTTGCGACCTCCTTAGACCAGGATTGGCAGAGTGAAAAAGTCAATTTGATGACAATACACGCATCTAAGGGGTTGGAATTTGATGTCGTATTCTTACCTGGTTGGGAGGAAGGTTTATTTCCACATCAAAAAAGTATTGAGGAAAAAGGTGAAAGTGGTTTAGAAGAGGAGAGAAGATTGGCTTATGTTGCGATTACTAGGGCAAAAAAGCTTGCTAAAATATCATTTTCTATGAATAGATTTTATCAAGGAGACTGGATAGACAGTATGGCTTCAAGGTTTGTGGATGAGCTACCAGATGAATATATTAAAAAGAATAATAATTTTATAGATGAAAAAGAAGAGGATTTTGAATTTAACCAAGATATAGATTTCGATAGCGATAGTGAAATTAGGAGTCCTGGTTGGATAAGATATCAAAAAAAGTTAAAATGATTGCTGAAATAGATAATATTATTTTTTCAAATAACTTAGATGGATATATTTTACCAAAAAATGATAATTATTTTACTGAATATTCTAAATTAAATAATCTAAAATCGATTACAAAATTCTCAGGTTCTGCAGGCTTTGCAATTTTTTTGAAAAATAAAAAATATTTATTTGTTGATGGTAGATATACTATTCAAGCAGAAAAAGAGTCAGGTAAAAAATTTAAAATTTGTGAAATTCCATATGTATGGCCTAAAGACATTTTAAGGAAGAAAATGAAAATTGGATACGATCCTGATCTTTTTACTTGGTCAACTCTAAATAAATATTTTGGAGAAAATTACAACTTAGTTCCTTTAAATATTAAATTTGAAAATAAAAATAAGACTCAAAGTGATTATCCATTTTTTAGCTTAGATTCTTTTGTAGCTGGTGAAAACGTAAATAAAAAAATCAATCGATTAATTCAAATTATGAAAAAAAAGAAACTAGATTATGCATTTATTAGTTCAGGCGAAAATATTTGTTGGCTTCTAAACATCAGAGGTAGAGATCTTCCAAATTCTCCTGTTGCTAATTGTAAAATGATCATAACAAAAGATAGAAAAATCTATTTCTTTTCAAATCAAAACAAAATTAAAAAAATTAAATTAAGTCTCCAAAAATTAAAAATATATTTTTTTGAAGAAAATAAAATTTTAAATTGTTTAGTCAAATTAAAAAAAGGGAATTTTTGCATTGATGCAAAAACTTGTTCAATTTTTGAAGAAAACTTAATAGGCTATAAATTTAAGATAATCAACCGTGAAGACCCTATTTATAATTTAAAATCTTTAAAAAATAAAATTGAGATTAATAATATGGTTAAGGCACATATTGAGGATGGAGTTGCTTTAACAAAATTCTTGTATTGGATTAAAAATATTAAAATAAATAACCTGACAGAAAAAAAAATTGAAAGAAAATTAGAAAATTTTAGAAAAAGTAGGAAAAACTATTTGTACCCAAGCTTTGATACAATTGCTGGATCTGGACCAAATGGAGCAATCATACATTATAGATCTGATAAATTTTCAAACCGAAAGTTAAGGAAGAATGATTTATTATTGCTTGACTCTGGCGGTCAATATAAGTGGGGAACAACAGATGTAACAAGGACAGTATGTTTTTCCAACGTCTCAAATAAAGTTAAAGGTATATTTACCAGAGTTTTAAAAGGCCATATTGCTGTTGCCTTAACAGATATAAATAAAGTGAGAAACGGCCATAATATTGATAAGATTGCTAGAGAGAGCCTCAATTCTATTGGTCTTGATTATCGTCATGGAACTGGTCATGGAGTTGGAGCATTTCTTAATGTTCATGAAGGACCACAAGGAATATCAAAAAATAATTACGTACAACTAAAAGAAGGAATGGTTTTAAGTAATGAACCTGGTTTTTATAAAAAAAATGAATTTGGAATAAGAATTGAAAATTTAGTTTTTATTAAAAAAATAAAATCTAAGCTTTTATTTGAAAATCTAACAATGGCACCTATAGATACTGACTTAATTAACTTCAAAATGCTTAATAAAACGGAAAAAAATTATTTATTTAAATATCATTTTGATGTTTACAATAATATTTCACCATTTTTAAATAAGAATGAGAAAAAATGGTTAGCTAATCTAATTTAATAAATTAAGCCACTCTTTTTGAGATAAAATTTTTATTCCTAATTCTTTAGCTTTTTGGACTTTTCGGTTTGTTGGTTTTTCACCAATAATCAAATATTTCAATTTCTTATTTACTGAGCTTACAACAGATCCTGAATTTTCTTCAATCAAAGATTTTGCTTCGGCTCTACTCATATTTGATAATTTTCCAGTGAACATAAATGTATTATTTAAAAGTTTACCATCTTTATTTAATTTGAGATCAGAAATATTCAAAATGGAGGATAACTTTTCGATAATTTTATAATTTGACTTATTTTCAAAAAAAGTTTTCAAAGAATTTATTTGGGTTTCGCCAATTCCATCTATATCTAAAAATTCATTCAATTTACCTTTATTAACTAAAATTATAAAATTTTTTATAGACTTTATATGTTCTGCCAAAAGTTTTGCATTTTCAATTCCAATATGTCTTATCCCAATAGCATACAAAAATTTATCCAAAGAAACTTTTTTTGATTGATCTATAGAGTATTTTAAATTTGAAACTGATAGATCTCCCCATCCTTCTAAATTTGATATTTTATTATAATCCAAATTATAAATATCTTGTGGAAATCTAATTAAATTGAGATCCCAAAAATTTTCCACAACTTTTTTTCCAAGACCATCAATATTCATTGCGTCTTTAGATATAAAATGTTTAATTTTTTCAATTGCGATTTTTTCACAATCATAACCTTCGTTTGTACATCTTCTTACAGCATCATATTTTTTTGTTGTTTTATTAAATTCTTTAATTGTTTCTGAACCACATGAGGGGCAATTATTAGGAAAAATAAATTTTTTGGATTTTTTTTCTCTTTTTTTTAGATCAACTAAAATAACATGAGGAATAACGTCACCTGCTCTTTCTACTTTTACAGTATCACCAAGTCTTATATCTTTTCTAATTATTTCATCTTCATTATGAAGTGTTGCATTAGAAACTACTACACCCCCAATATTTACTGGCTTTATTCTTGCTACTGGAGTTAACGCACCTGTTCTACCAACCTGAATATTTATGTCTTTTATTATAGAATATGCACTATCTGCTGAAAATTTATGAGCTATAGCCCATCTTGGGGAATTTGCTGTAAATCCTAATCTGTTTTGAATATCAAAACTGTTAATTTTATAAACTAAACCATCAACATCATACTTTAAATCGAACCTATCATTCTCAAATTTTTTGTGAAAACTTTCTAATTCTTTTATAGTTTTAAAAACTTTATTATGCTCATTTGTTTTAAAGCCCCATTTTTTCAACGATCTTAAAAAATCAGACTGTTTCTTTATTTTATCACTTTTAAAATAACCATAGGTATAAGCTACAAAATTAAGTGGAATTTTTTTAGTTTCTAACGGATTTTTTTGTCTTAGAGAACCTGATGCTGCATTTCTAGGATTAGCAAAATCATTTTTTAAATTATTAAAATCATCCTTTTTTATAAAAACCTCACCTCTAATATCTATATCCTTTGGAAAATCTTTATTGGTTATTTTCTGTGGTATATCTCTAATGGTTTTTAAATTTTCAGTAATTACCTCACCAGTGGTGCCATCTCCCCTTGAAGTACCCATGACTAATAATCCATTTTTGTAAGTTAATGAAGCTGAAATTCCGTCAATTTTTGGCTCAACGCTATACTCTAGTTCAATTTTCTTATTTAAATAATTAAATATTTTTTTTTCGAAATTTTCTAAGTCTTTAAAGTCAAAAGCATTTGATAAAGACAACATTTTAACTCTATGCTTAGATTTAACAAAATTTTTAGAAGGGGTGTAACCTAATGAATTTGAAGGGGACGAAGCACTTTTTAAATATGAATATTTTTTTTCTAAATTAAAAATTTCTTTTTTTAAATTATCATAATCTTTATCTGATATTTTTGGAGAACTTTCTTCAAAATAATGTTTATTGTGATTTTTAAGTATATTTATTTTCTCATCATAATATTTTTTAATTTCACGTTCTTTCATTTATTATTACTTAAATAAATCTTTAAGTTTTTTAAGTAAAGATTCTTGTTTTTTCAAATCTTTTTTTATTTTAATTTTTTTGTAATTTGAATTTAAAATTATATATGATCTCTCATACCAATCACTTGACTGATAATTATAACCAAGTAAAGCTGAGTATTTTTTGGCCTCATCAACAAGACCAAGTTTATAATTTAGTTCAACAAGTCTATACAAAGCTTCTTCAATAAAAATTGTTGTGTCATATTCGTTTATTATCTTTTTGTATCGGTTCATTGCTGGGACCCATTTTTCTCTATCTAAATAATAATTTGCTAAATACAATTCTTTCGAGGCAAGTATTTCATCTATCAACTCTAGTTTAAATGCTGCATCCTCTGCAAAATCAGTATTTGGAAATTCTTTAATTAAAATATTAAAATAATTTTTAGCTTTTATAATCTCTCCAAGATCTTTTTTCTCATCAACTATTTGATTATAATGACATATTGCTATTAAATAATAAACATAATCAGTATTTGGATGGTTTTTATACTTATCTAAAAATCTCTCTAACTCAAAAATTGCATCCATAAAGTATAATTGTGAGTAATAAGCGTAAGCTGCCATTAATGTTGATCTGGGAGCCCAAATAGATTGTGGATATAAAAGCTCAACCTCATTAAATTTCTTTGCCGCAAAAAAAACATCTCCTCTATTAAATTCTTTTAAACCTTCATTGTAAGCTTCGATCATTTGTTTCTCTAAATTATCTTCTTTAATTATTGAGATTTTTTCTTTTTTTTCAGAGCAAGAAATAACACCTAATATTATTAATAGAATAAATAAAAAATTAAGAAGTTTCATTGTGGAATTTTATCAGAATTTTTGTAAAATTCTAATTTTTAAGCAATAGATTTTAAATTTTGACGATTATTAATTAATGAATGAGGAAGATTTTTACCTTTAATTTCTAATAAAGAATAATTTCTATGATCACTAAATAATTTTCTTAATAATCTATTTGTTAAACTATGTCCCCCTTGTCTACATTTAAGGGATCCTATTAATCTGTAGCCAACTAAATAAAGGTCACCCATACAATCAAGAATTTTATGGTTTACGAACTCATTTTTATTTCTTAACCCTTCTTCATTGAGTATCTTTTTGTCTTTAACAACTATTGCATTATCTAAAGATCCACCTTTTCCTAAACCTATTTTTTTTAATTTTTCAATATCTTCATATAAACAAAACGTTCTAGAATTGAATACATCTTCAAGTTTATCTTCAAAGACATTTATTTTATTCTTTTGGTTGTTTATTAACTGGTTTTCATAGTTTATTTCAAATTCAATTTCTAGTTTTGTATTAGACTTATCAATAGAGATGAATTTTTTTCCCTCTTCTATTTTAACACTATTATTTATTTTAATTAATTTTATTGGGACATCGCTATTTGTTAGTCCAGTTTCTTTTATAATTTTTACAAAGTCTTTTGCAGATCCATCAAGTATTGGGACTTCTTGTGAGTCTAGCTCTACAACTGCATTATCTATACCTAATCCTAAAAAAGTAGCCATCAGATGCTCTATCGTGGAAACTTTTACACCATATTGATTTGATATTGTTGTGCAAAGAGTTGCTTCAGAAACATTTTCAAAATTTGGAATAACTATATTGTTATTTTTAAGATCAACTCTTTTAAAAATTATACCGGAATTGGGTGATGATGGTAAAATATTAAGATTAACTCTTTTTCCAGTATGTATCCCAACTCCAGACAATGATATTTTACTAGATACGGTTGATTGAGATAATAATGACATTCAACAGAATATATAAAAAAAATTCCAAATTTGTCATTCAAGTTATATTACAAGAAAATACGATTATTTTGAAAATAGATTAAAAAACTTCTCAAAAAAGCCTATTTTAATTGGTTTTTTTTTATTCTTAGTCAGTAAACTATCATCGCTTCTATGGTAATTTATGCCTGCATCACAAATCTTAGTGTCGCTTTCATCAAAAAAAATTAATTCTGAAAAATATTTTTTTGAATTAATATCATTTACATTTGGTAATAATTTTGAACCGCTTCCAATAAAGATTATTATTGGTTTTTCTAAAGAATTGATATTTTTAAAGTAATTAATTTGTGTGACAGTTATATCAATAATTTCGTTTACTCTTGCTTCAATAATTTGTTTCAATAGATCAGCCGAATTTTTATTAAATTGTATTTCATTCTCATCTTTATTAAATTTTATTTTTAAATGTTCAGAATAATTAATGTCTAATTTTAGAATTTTTGAAATATCGTTAGTTATATTATTTCCACCAATAGGTACAGAATTAAAAAATTGAAATTTATTATTATTAAAAAATAAAGCACTAGTTCTTTGATAGCCAATATCTAAAAAAATAATATTATTTTCGGTAGCTATGTTTTTTTTATAGAAAATTGATTTAACATAGCTTGAGCAGTATATGTTTAAAATATTTAAATTATTTTCTTTAAATTTATTTAACAAATTATTTATTAATGATTTTTTTAAACAAATAAACTTCAAATCTAATATTAAAGATTTTATTTTTATATCTTCAATTGTAGTTTCTAATTTTCTGTTTTCATCTACTATCATATTATTTATTACAATGTGTATGACCTGATCTTTAAAATTATTTTCTGAAATAATAAATTTAGCTTCTTCAACTAGACTTTTATAGTACTTAGTTATCAGAGTAGGTTGATCGAAGGATTTTTTTATTGAAATGTCTATAAAGTTAAATTCTGAAGTATCGTACAAAACATTCACATCAACTATATGAGTTGATAATTTTTTTTCCGCATCTCTTATCAATTTGTTTAAAGATTTATGTAAATTTCCACTTTCTAAAAATTCAGAAATTTTAACATTTGAAGAATAAATTATCTTAGATGATTGATCAAATACGCCTAATCTTAAATTTTGAGATCCAAAATCTATTACTGTATCTAAATTATTCATTCTTTTTTGTCGTAATAATTTGATTAAATACTCTAAGATCAACAATTTTTATATTTGTTAAATTATTATTATCCGTCAATTGTTTAAAAATTTTAATTGAATCGCTTTTATTTTTAGAAGGAAGCTTCAGGACTAAATCGTTAGAAAATACCAAATCCCATCTTCTATTTTTAAAATAGTAATATTGATCAATATTGCCAATTTCTATCTGGTGATTATTTAAAATATTATACAAATTAATAAATTCTTTTATTTCAAATTTTCCAAATACTGTTGCAGTTTTATATTTTTTAAAAATTTGATTAGAATTTATATATTTTCCGTTTTTGCCAATATAGAATTCTTCTCCATTTATAAAAGTTTTTGCTAGTATAGATGTTTTTGATAAATTTATATTTA
>CACKUZ010000017.1 GCA_902603475.1 uncultured Pelagibacteraceae bacterium | reverse complement strand
AAATCTTTCAGGATACTTTTCTCTTAACCATCCCATAATTCCTTCTGGGAAATAGATAACAATAACAACTATTAATACTCCAAGAGCTACATACTGCCACCCAAGGAAAAATGTCCAAAAACCCTCTTTAAATATATGAAAAACGGTAGCTCCAATAACGGGTCCCCACAAAGTTCCTTTACCACCTAATATTGCCATCAATACCATAAACACTCCCATTTCTCTTCCATCAAAAGCAACGTCGGTTGAATCTATATAACCAACAAGTCCACCCATAATACCTCCAGCTAGACCACAGAAAAAAGCAGATATCATCCAACCAATAATTTTATACTTCATAGTTTGGATACCCATGGCTTCTGCCTTATCTTCATTATCTCTTATTGCATTCAGAACTAATTTAAATCTGGTTGAATAAATTGCTTTAACAGCTAGAAATGTAAAAATTAAAACTGCAAAGCTACAAAAGTAAAAAAACTCTCCTCTTGCTTCTAAACTTCCAACTTTTGGAAAAGGAGGAGTGGTAAATCCTTGGCCCGCTCCAATTATTTCTATTCCTCCTGAAATTTCTCCAGCAGCAACACCTAAACCCAATGTACAAATTGCAAAATAATGTCCTCTTAGTCCTAAAATTGAGTAACCAATTAAACCAGCTACTATTGCAGGAACAATTGCGGCTACAGCAAGTCCTACAGCAAATCCTTGAAAAAATTGTGCAGGAGTATGGACAAATGTTTTTTCTCCACCACCTTCTGTCCATTCAGCTAAAGGAAAGAACATCCCAACTTGAACCGAGGCACAGAGATACATCCCAAGTCCATAGAATAGTATATTACCAAAGGTGTTATATCCCATTTCTCCACCTTGGACATTCCATGTAATTGCTAAAATGATTAAGATACAAAGAATAGACAATTGAACTTTAAAGGCTGGAAAAACAAAAGGTGCAGCAACACCAAATATTAAAATAGCAGCATATAAAATTATATTCTTATTCATTAGAATTTTTCGCACTTTCCGTAAGAAATAGTTGCGTCATCTTTTAATCCATTTTTATTAAATACTGAAGCTAGGAAAAATCTATAAGTCTCGGTATTAAAAGAGAAGGCTTGTCCAAAGGAATTCATACAATAAAGGGTATTTTCAATTCGATCTAAATTACAAGATTTATTTTTTTTATTTTTTGAAAAATATATATCATTAGATACAAGATCTTTATTTATTAAATCAATTTTTGCCGAAAATTTTTTTGTTTGAAATCTTTCTATTTTAAAGTTTTGTTGTGTATCAAAACCAGTTTTGGAATCTTCTATACAATAATATATATCTGCATACGTGGGAATCATGAAAAAGAAAACTATTAAGATATAAGAAAAAAATTTCATTTTAAGTACTCTCTTTTTTTAGAAAGTTTAAATCTTCTATAAACTAGAATTAAGACAAGTAACAAAAATACAGATCCTATTCTGAATTCTGTCCCTAAAATGTAGTCAGCAAACTCTTCAAAAACTCCTAGGCCCATTCCTGACATAGCTACGCCAGGTAAATTTCCTAAACCTGCAACAATTACAATCATAAAAGATCTTATTGTGTAAGGTAATCCCATATAAGGATGAATAGTAAATGTAATCGAGATTAGTGCTCCAGCAACTCCACACAATGCTGCGTTTATTCCAAAAGTTGCTGCGTAAACTTTTTCTGTATCTACACCTAATATTTTTGCAGCTCTAGCATTTTGAGCAGTTGCTCTAATAGCTCGTCCTAGTTTTGATTTTTTCATATAAATCACTAATCCAATGGCAAATACTATGCTTATAAATGCTGAGAAAATCTTAGAGTTTGGCAATGTTACAGAATTATCAAATAACATAGTTGTCCCATAACCAGAATTTGCAAGAACAACATCAGCCCCAAAAGCAAAGTTCATTAACTGCATAAATAAAATACTTATGCCAAACGTTGCAAGAATTGAGATGAACAAATCTCTATCAACAACCTTATTAATAACCAATTTGTAAATGATAACCCCAACAAAATACATTATAATTGGCGAGACTATTACTCCCCATGCTGGGTGAATTCCATAAAGATACATAAAGTATGCAATGTATCCACCTAATATAACAAGATCGCCTTGAGCAATGTTGATTATATTCATAACTCCCCACTGAAGAGCCATTCCATATGCTATAAGTGCAAATAATATTCCAAGTAACAGTCCGTCTAGAACTGCTTGAACAGTTAACATTGGAACTTGAAATATTAAAAAATCCATAAATTTTTAAATGCTTATAAAAAAAAGCCCCCTAATGCTAGGGGGCTTTTATTCTTTTTTATATTATCTGTCTGACCACTTAGGAATTGGGTGAATTAATTCTGCTGAAGCCCATTTTAATGGAGCTACAACTTTATTTTCACATTTTCCTGCATCATCACACATAACTTGAAATAATACCATTGGCTTATCAACGTTTTGACCACCTTCAGCAAATTTTATGTTTCCATAAAAAGTTTGCATATTTGTAGCAGCAAGAGCATCTCTAACTTTCTTTTGATCAAAAGATCCCGCTCTTTCAAAAGCATCTTTAAAAACTAACAAAGCCGCAGAAGATTCTGCTGCTTGGTATGGCGGTGCATAACCAAATTCTTTTGTAAAGTCTGCATCATAAGTCATACCATCAGTAAAGAAATCATCTTTATATGTTAATGTTTTATGCCATTGAGAAGCACACAAAGCGTATTGTGAATTTGCACCATGTTGCTTAGATAATTTAGCAGCATCACAGTGTGTCATTGCTAACATTGGAACATCAACCTTCATTTCAGCAATTTGTCTAATGGCTGTTAAAGCACCTTTTGTGTGTCCTGAAACAACAAGAACATCTGGTTTAGTTGCTTTAACTTTTGCTAAAGTTGCTGCCATATCATTAAGCTCTTTTGGAAGTTTGTCGTCGATTATAATTTTTGATCCTGTTTCTTTTGCAGCATCTAAAATACCCAATCTAACATCCTGTGAGAATGCATCTTGCTCAAAAGCTTGTGCAATTCTTACACCTTTTCCACCATTAAGCTCAACTGCTGTTCTGATTGCAACATCCAAATATAAGTTTGCTGGCGCTAGCACCGCAAATAAATATTTGTAACCTTTTGTAAACAAAGATCTTGATGCACCATTAGCTTCTACCATTGGAACACCATATTTCTCAGTTACAGGTGCAATTGCTTTGGTTAAACCTGAACTGTAAGGTCCAAGCATAAACTCAACACCATCTTGTGAAATCAATCTTTCTGCAAGTTGCGCTGCTCTTTTTGGATTTGATTCATCATCGTAGTAGATAATGTCAAACATGTAAGTTTTTCCTCCAACTTTAACACCACCCATGCTGTTAATTCTGTCGACGGCCATGTTATAACCGTTTTGAGTATGAACACCATTAGACGAGTATTTTCCAGTTAAAGAAATTGCAGCACCTAATATAATTTTATCACCAACAACTTTTGCTAAAGAAACAACTGATGTTGAGAATAAAATTGCTATTGCAGAAACAAATGTAATTATAATGTTTTTAATTTTCATTTATCTCCTCTTTTATTATTAATTAATTAATTTAAATCTTATTTAACTAAGAAATTAATTTTTTTGCAAGTAACAGTAGTATCGCATTAACACCTAATATTGTTGCATAAATGCAATTATGCCAGCTATTACTATTAAAACGCACGCAGAAATTGTGTTTATAACTTTTGCGTTAGCTTTAACCCAAGTAATCATTTTATTTGCTAGAATTGCGTAACCTACTAAAGATAAAAAATCTAAAATTACATATGTTGTAATTAGAATAATAAATTGAACAACATAATTAGAGCTAAAATCAATAAATTGTGGAAAAATAAATGGAAAAAACATCCAAGCCTTAGGGCTTGTGCCAGCAACTAAAAAGCCATCTTTATAAAAAGATAAAAAACTTTTTTCTGATTTTTCATCAGAATTTATACTTTTTGGTCGGGATTTATAAATATCATAGGCAAGATATAGAATATAAATTATTCCAACCCACTTAAATGTATTAAGCAACTTAGGGTTATCTGAAATAAATGAGCCAATAACAAAAATAACAAGAGTTGCTTGAATAATATTTGCAGTAACATCTCCTAATGCTGTCCATACGCATTTCTTAACTCCATAATTCATTGAATATGAAATGATTACTATCCTAGGTGTTCCAGGTGTAATAAACATGAAAAGAATTATTTGGAGAAAAAGGAAATAATTTAGAGGAAGCATCTCAGGATAGTCCTAAAAAACCGGGAGCTAAAGATGGCTAGATAGGACTATCTAAAGGTGATATTATCATAAGCATTAAAATTTGCATTAAAATTTATTTAGAGTTTTACTGAAAAATCTATGAAAAAAAGTCACAGGCCAACAACTAAAGTCAAAAACCCTGAGCCAAAACCCGGAAGTCCAGACTGGGTTATCTGGGCAGCATGGGCTGATAGAATTACATTTGAGGAAATAGAAAAAAAAACAGGAAAAACTGAAGCTGACGTTATTAAGATAATGAGAAGAAATCTTAAACCCTCGTCTTTTAGGTTATGGAGAAAAAGAGTAAATTCACAAAGTATTAAACATAGAAAAAAATTTGAATATTCAAGAAAGCAAATAAGAGTAAAAATTAAGAAAAATGAAATTCTTAACTGGTAAATTAGCAAAATATAATTATATCTAGAGTATGAAAAACATAATTATGTATTCAGGTCCAATGTGCGCTTTTTGTGATGCAGCAAAAAGATTACTGAATAGAAATAATCTTGAATACAAAGTGATTGATGTATCAGCTGGTCCAGATTTAAGGGATGAAATGATTAAAAAAGCAAATGGAAAACGAACAATTCCTCAAATCTTTTTTAACGATGAGCATATTGGTGGTTATCAAGAACTTAGAGACCTAGAAAAAAACGGTACTTTAGAAGAATCTTTAAAATAAATTAATTCCAATCTATTAAGCCTAATTGTTTTTTTGCTAATTCACTTAAATCATTAATTTTAATTCTTCCTTTATAATTAATTTCGTAATCCTCAGCAGCAAAATCTGGTGGACTTTTACCTTCAATAAATTTTTTCGATTGTTTTTTTATATAGTCCATATTTTTTTTACAGTATGGAGTTGCTCCTACATAAATAACATTTGAAAAGGTTTTACCCATATGCTTTTCCTCAACAGCATGCACAACGTCGGGGTGCCACCAAATAGTATCTCCAGGATACATTTTTGGAATTGAAATTAAACCTTCTAACAATAAGCTATGATATTTTTCATTTATTGATAAAGCTTTCCCAGCTTTTGAACCACATAGCTCGTTTTCAGGCACATCATCTAGTAAGGCTCTTGTTAAAACATATGCAATTCCTTTAGCGATAGGAATTAATTGTAAAGTTCCATCATTTTGACCTTGCTCTGTTAAGGCTGTCCATCCTTGGAATGTTCTAAATACATGCGCTACCGCAGGTGACTCAAATTCAATTGTTTCATCTCTATATTTTGCATCAAACGGGTTATAATTTTCAAAATTATCTGAAAAAATATCATTATAAATTTTTTGATATGCATTATCAGTCCATCTTTCAATCGATCCAGCATCGCAATGTGGTGATAACCCCAATGTGTCGTCTCCTGGTTCTCTTCTTCTTACTCGATCCGCGTATACAAGTTCTTTATTTGGATCAAAAATACTTTTATCCTTATACTTATAATTCCAAAGATTATTTAGCCATTTTTTAACCTTTTCCATTTCTTGAGAGTGTCTAATTTCTGATTGTGCTTTAGACCAATACAATCCAAAAATTTGAGGTTTTCCTGATTTGAGATCACTGAAATATTTATCTATACCTATTTTTTTTTTTTGATCTTCAAAATAATTGTTTTCTAAAACATATTGATCTAGATTTTTATTAAGATCTTTCATTTTTTTTTCACTAAAAACATTTCTAATTATTACACAACCACGTTTCAGAACTTTCTCTTTAATAGTCCTTTCATTTTCAGTTAAAATATTTTTAAATTCTATTTCTGGGATAATCGAATTCTCAAAACGTTTAATTAACTCAACTTCTTTTTTGATATATTTCTCAATATTTTTAAAATTACTTAAATAATTTTTAGACTTATTTTTTAACTTGATTTTTTCAGAGATGATCTTGTTTTGTATTTCAATTATATTCATAATTTGAAATCAATTATTTAGGTTTAAAAACTAAGCAAACTCCATTATTACAGTATCTTTTTCCTGTTGGTTGTGGTCCATCATCAAATATATGGCCGTGATGTCCTCCACAATTCTTACAATGGTACTCGGTTCTGGCATAACCGATATGATAATCTGTTGTGGTTTCAAATGCATCAGGTAGAGACTCATAAAATGATGGCCAACCAGAGCCACTTTCATACTTTGTATTAGAGTCAAACAATTTCACTCCACAGTTTGCGCAATGATAACTTCCCTCTCTCTTTTCAAAATTAAGTTCGCTTGAACCTGGTGGCTCTGTTGCTTCTTCAAATAATACTTTATTTTGTTGATGAGTTAAATTTGGATTATTTTTTGTCATTTAAATATTTAGCACAATTTTTATGCAAACTTGCATGTAATTCAATAAGTTTTTTAAAGTCTTTATTGTAGCCACCACCTAAAACTCCACAAATAGGAACTCTTCTTATAAAAAAGTTTCTAATAACCATCTCATCTCTTTTATTAATTCCTTTGTCAGTAATACACAACTTACCTAATCTATCATCTAAGTGAATATCAACTCCAGCGATGTAAAATACGAAATCAAAATTAAAATCGTTTAGAAAAATTAAATTATTTTTTAAAATATCTAAATACTCATCATCTTCCATGTTTTGTTCAAGCTCAATGTCCAGATCACTTTTTGATTTAATTGGTGGATAATTGACTTTTGTGTGCATACTAAATGTAAAAACGTTATTTTCATTTTTAAATATTTCTGAATTTCCATTACCTTGATGAACATCTAAATCAACTATTAGGATTTTGTTAGCCAACCCTCTGTTCAAAAGATATTTTGCAGCTACGGCCACATCATTAAAAACGCAAAAACCAGCTCCCTCGTCATAAATAGCATGATGACTTCCTCCAGCTGTATTGCAGGCTATTCCATAATTAATTGCTAATTTAGAGGCCAATACGGTTCCGCCTGTTGCAACTAAAGATCTTCTGACCACACTATCAACTAAAGGGAAACCTATTTTTTTAACCAATCTTTGCTCTAATGTTTTATTTTTAATTTTTAAAATATACTCCTCCGAGTGAACCTCTTTTAGTGTATCTACTGAGCATGGATCAGGTTTATAAAACTTCTTAACTACCTTTTCTTTTTTAAGAAAACTTGCTAATTCACCAAACTTTTTAATTGGAAATTTATTATCATCACCAATTTTTGCTTCATAATCAGGGTGATTTACAACTGGTAATTCCACTTTACTTTATTTCTCGAATAGGCTTACCAGCAACACAGGCTTCTAAATTCTCAATCATTTGTGTATAGAAAATAGAATAATTTTCAGCTGTGACGTAACCTACGTGTGGAAGCAAAAGTGCGTTAGGCACAAATCTCAATTTATGACCACTGGGTAGAGGTTCTTTATCATAAACATCGATACCAGCTCCAGCAATTACATTAGTTGAAAGAGCTATAATTAAATCGTCTTCGTTTACAATCGGACCTCTTGAAGTATTAATTAGAAAAGCAGTTTTTTTCATTTTATCAAATTCAGCAAGTTTGATACAATCCTTGTATCTTTCGCCTCCCTGAACATGAATTGAAATAAAGTCAGAGTTTTGAATAAGATCCTCTTTGCTAGATGGCAAAACATCAAGTTCTTTACACTTATCTAGACTTAAATTTTCACTCCAAGCCATAACTTGCATGCCAAAAGCTTTTGCTATTTTAGCAACTTGGTATCCAACTTTTCCTAAACCAATAACTCCTAAAATTTTACCTTTTAATTCTATGCCTACCGTTGTCTGCCAATAACCTTGATACATATTATCAACCTCAACTTTAATATTCCTTGCAAGGCCTAAGATTAAAGCCCATGTTAACTCGCATGTTGGATTTGAATTAATTTCAGTTCCAGTAACAATAATTTTTGCTTTCTTTGCTGCCTCTAGATCTATTGCTTTATTTCTCATTCCGCTTGTTGAAATATATTTTAGTTTTTTTAAATTTTTAATGAGATTTAAACTTATTATAGTTCTCTCCCTCATGATAAGCAGAGCTTCAAATTCTTTTAATTTTTCAATAGCATCATCTTCATTTTCAAAAGGTTCGCTAAAAATCTCAATATCAAACTTTGATGAAAGATTTTTCAAATCTATAAATTCTTGAGCAACGTTTTGATAATCGTCTAAAATGGCTACCTTAAGCATTTTGAGTTTTTTTGTTTGAGATTGTAATACCAGCAATTATAAAAATTGCACCTAAGAAATGATAAAATAAAATTTTTTCATTGAAAATTATCATAGCCATTATTGCACCTAGAATTGGCATCAAATGAAGAAAAACTCCAGATCTATTAGCGCCAATAAGTTTTACACCTTTTATCCAAAACAGAAATGAGATTAGACCAGGGAAAAAAACAACATAGAATAAAACTAAATAAAAAGAGGATTGTAATTTGATTACACTGCCCAAATTATAATCAATAAAATACATTGGTATAAGAAAAATTACTCCAAAAGTAATAACAACCTGTAATAAAGAAATTGGCGATAGATTGAATTCCTTTTTTTTCAAAAGAGCCGAATAAAGTGACCATGCAAACATTGCAATTAATGCAAAAATGTCTCCTTTGTTAAAAGACAAATTTAATAAATTGTTTAAATTTGCTTTAGTTATTATAAAAAAAACACCTGTAAGTGAGAGAAATACTCCTATTATTTGAAATGAATTTGTTTTCTCAATTCTAAGTAAAGATGAAAATAATATAATCATAACTGGCACTGTTGATATCATAAGCACTCCAGTAATAACTTGGGTATGTCTCAGCGAGTAAAAAAGAGCTGAATTAAAAACTGTCACAGCCAAAATTCCTAACAATGAAAATAAAAAAATATTATCTATTATAATTTTTTTGTTATTTAATAATTCTTTATAAGTGAACGGAAGTAAAACTAACCAAGCCAAAAACCATCTATAAAAATTTAAAGATATCGGTGGAATATCAATAATACTTGCAGCTTTTCCTACTATAAAATTTCCTGCCCAAAATAAACAAGCTAAAACCAAATAAAGAGAGGCTAAATATAAAGGGCTAAGTGTTTTCATGAAAAGAATTTAGTAAATCTGTTCTATAGTTTATAGCTTCTTTTATATTCTTTTCCTTAACATGTCCAAAACCTCTGATTTGATCAGGTATTGATGCTATTTTAACTGCTGTTTCATAGTTTGATTTATTTATTTTTGTTCCTATGTCAGTAATTGTTTGCTTGTAATCTCTTATTAATTCTCTTTCTTTTTTTCTTTCATTTAAATATCCAAATGGATCAAGCTTTGTACCTCTTAAAAATTTAAATTTTGAAAGTAATTTGAATACATTAAATAACCATCCACCAAATTTTATTTTTAGTAATTTGCCATCTACTTTGCTTTTTTTACTAAAGATTGGTGGAGCTAAATAAAAGTTGTAATTAAAGTCACCTTCAAAGTTTTTATTTACATCGTCTACGAATTTTTTATTTGTCATTAATCGCGATACTTCATACTCATCTTTGTATGCCATTAATTTGAAGTAATTTTTTAAGACTGCAGTTGAGAATTGACTGCCGTTTCCTATATTTTTATCTATCTTTCTTGCGTAACTAACAAGTTCTTCAAATTTTTCAGCATATTTTATATTTTGGTAACCTTCTAAAAATTTAAATCTATTCTTATATTTTTCATCAAAACCCTCTAGTACTTCTGGCTCATCTTTAATTATATCTAAAATCTCATCTTTTAAATTTTCATAATGTCTTCCAAATCTGAATGCATCAATATTATCTTTTACACTTGCACCATTTAACTCAATTGCTTTTTCAATTGATAAAGCTGAAATTGGTATTAAGCCTGATTGATATGCTACTCCAACATTAAACATATTTGATAAAATTGAATTTCCTAAAATCTTTGATGTAATTTTATTTGAAGATATAAACTTTATATTTTCTTGACCTGCTATGTTAATTAAATTGTCTCTCATTTCATCAAAAGGTAAGTAAAAATTTTTATCCCTTGTAAAATCTCCAGGCATAACTTCATCTGTATTAACTATTAACTTTGAAATTTTTTTATCTAAGGTTTTTATTATTTCTAAATCATTTGATACAAGTAAATCAAATCCAAGAAGTAAGTTTGTATCACCGTAAGATAATCTTATTGCCCCTACATCCTCTGGTTTTTCAAAAATTCTTAAAAAACTTTTAACAGCCCCACCTTTTTGAGCTAACCCAGTCATATCTAAAACCCCTGATCCTTTTCCATCTATTTGAGCAGCGGTTGCAAGCACAGCTCCAATTGTAACAACTCCTGTACCACCAATTCCAGCAATCATTATTCCAAAAGACTTAGTAATTTCAGGTAACATTGGATCGTCTATCTTTGAATTTATTTTATTAATTAAATTATCGTCATAATTTTTCTTAAGTCTTATATCTCCCTCAAGACTTACAAAACTAGGACAAAAACCATCAACACATGTGTAATCTTTGTTACAAGAAGATTGATCAATTTGTCTTTTTCTTCCATACTCAGTTTCAACAGGTGCAATAGAGACACAATTAGATTGAATTCCACAATCTCCACAACCTTCACATAAGTCTTTATTAATAAAAATTTTTTTCTTAGGCTCTTCCAAGATACCTTTTTTTCTTCTCCTTCTTTTCTCGGCTGCACAAGTTTGATCATAAATTATTACAGTTGTTCCACTTATTTTGCTCAATTCAATTTGAACATCTATAATATTTTTTCTGTCATAAACTTTAGAATTTCTCGCAAAACCTCCTCTATCACTATATTTTTCAATTTCATCTGTGATGATTGCAATTTCTTCGACACCTTCAGCTTCAAGTTGTTTAGACATTTGAGCAACTGTTGGTAATCCATCTAATGCTTGACCTCCTGTTAAAGCAACAGCGTCATTATACAAAATCTTAAATGTCATTTTAGTTTTTGCCGCAACTGCATGTCTTATAGATAGAATTCCTGAATGGATGTAAGTCCCATCTCCCATATTTTGAAATACATGGTCTGTATTACTAAATACAGACTCGCCAACCCAAGTTGCACCTTCTGATCCCATTTGTGAAAAGCCTTCATTGTCTCTTTCCATATGTTCAACAAGATAAGCGCAACTGATACCTGTAATTGCTCTACTACCTTCAGGTATTCTAGTTGAGGTATTATGAGGGCACCCAGAGCAGAAATGTGGGACTCTTTTTAAAGAAATATTTGAATTAGTTTTTTCTTTCAAAGACTTTAATTTTTTTGAAAGATTATTTACTTCATCTGGTAGTTTAAGGTAATTAATTATTTCAAAGATCTTTAAACCAATTTCAACTGGATCTAAAGCTCCAGAAGATACAAATAAATCATTATTATTTTCGTCATTTTTTCCAACTACTTTTATATTTAAATTTTTATTAAATAATATTTCTTTAACTTGTGTTTCAATGATTGATCTTTTTTCTTCAACAACAATGATTTTTTCCAAATTTTCAGAAAATTTTTCAATTACTGTTTCCTCTAATGGCCAAGGCATAGCAATTTTAAGAAATTTAATGCCTACTTGATTGGCAATATCTTCATTTATTCCAATTTTTTCTAGCCCTAATTTTGTATCTAAAAAAGACTTTCCAGTACTAATAATTCCAATTTTTGCCTTTTCTGAGTCGAAAATAATTTTATTCAAATTATTTATTTTACAAAATTCTTTTACATATTTTATTTTATGGTGGTGTAGCCGATATTCTTTTTCTTGTGCAGTGTCTTTTAGTCTAATGTTTAATCCTTCAGATGGATATTTTTCACTTGAAATATCTAAAAGATTTAGCCTATTTTCGTCTAAGTCAACAGTTGCTCCTGAGCTAACATTATCATGAACACACTTTATACCTACCCAACATCCACTTTTTCTTGATAATTCGATTCCTATTATTCCATAATCTAGTATTTCTTGAACACCACTTGGATTAAAAAAAGGTATCATCGCATCGATCATTGCGAATTCACTTTGATGAGATGTTGTTGAAGACTCACATATATGGTCATCTCCCATTAGAGCAATGACACCTCCAAACTTTGAGGTGCCAGCTAAGTTTACATGTTTTAAAGCATCTCCTGCTCTATCTACTCCTGGCCCTTTACCATACCATATGCCAAAAACACCATCGTATTTATCTTGTTTTCTAAGATTTACTTGCTGTGTTCCCCATAAAGAAGTTGCAGCAAGTTCCTCGTTTATTCCTGGTTGAAAATAAATTTTATTTTCATTCAAATATTTTTTATTTTTTAAAATCTGCTGATCGTAGCCCCCTAGAGGAGATCCTCTATAACCAGAGATATAACATGCAGTATTTAAGTTTTTTTGTTTATCTCGTCTTGCCTGAACAATTGGAACTCGAACAAGAGCTTGGGCACCAGTTAAAAATCTAGTGCCTTTACTTAATTTATATTTGTCTTCAAGTTTAATTTCCACACTATTTAACTTTTTTAAGCAAATCTAACTGAACTGTAAGGCTTTAAATCCATATTAGTATTTTCATTTGCAATCATACCAGATACTATTTTCCCAGAAATTGCACCTAAAGTCCATCCTAAATGATGATGACCAAATGAGTAAAAAACATTTTTATAATTTTTTGATGGCCCAATTATTGGTAAAAAATCTGGCAGTGTAGGTCTAAACCCTAACCACTCATCTTTATGCTCAGGCAAACCGTCAAGCATATCCTTTGCATTTAGAATTAAGTTTTTGATCCTGGATTTTGATAAAGCATTTTCTAGACCACCAAACTCCACAGTGCCGACTACTCTTAAACCTTGATCCATTGGTGACATTCCAAACCCTCTGTTAGAATAAACCACTGGTCTAGAAATTAAATGATCAAAATCTTTAAAATGAACATGATACCCTCTTTCGGTATCCAGTGGAATATTTTCATGGAGCTTATCAGTAAGTTTTTTTGAAAATGCACCACATGCGATAACCAATTTATCAAAAACAAATCTCTGGGTTTCTGATCTTAAAACAGGTTTTTCCTCATCAAAATTCAAATCTTGGATATTTAGTTTTAAAAACTTTCCACCTTTTTTTATAAAATTTTCAAATAGCTTTATTAATATTTTTTTTGGATTTCTTGCATGTCTTGCATAATCATAAAAAACACCACCATGATAAAATGGTTTTAAATTTGGTTCTAAATCATGTATTTCTTTTTTATTCACAACTTGTTGTTTAACCCCTAGATCGTCTCTAATTTTTATTTCTAATTCTCTACTTTTCAAATTTTTTTCATTCCATACATATAAAATTCCATTATTTTCAACTAAACCCTCTAAATCTATCTCTTCGAATAGTTCATCATAAGCCAATAGAGATTGATCTAAAATTTGATGCATATTTTTTGCGGTATGCATCATTTTATGATTAGTACAATTCATTAAAAATTTTGAAAACCAAGGGAGCATTTTTGGAACATAATTCCATTTAAGTGCCAAAGGTCCTCTTGAGCTCATAAGCATTGATGGAACATCACTTACAATATCTGGTCTGTTTAAAGGGACTGATGCATAAGGAGAAAAGTGACCTGCATTACCATAAGAGGCTGCATTACCAGGTTCATCTCTATCGAACAAAATTACTTGATAGCCTTTTTTTTGAAGAAAAAGAGCATTACATACTCCTTGAATTCCTGCTCCTATTATACCAATTTTTAATTTTTTTTTTGACACAAAAAAAATATAGTTGGTGGGATAAATTAAAATAGATGTTATTTGATCGCGGTTGATAACTGTTTACGTTATCTTAGTTGCCGATCGGATCTCGACTGTAAATTTTGCAGCTCATTACGATACTTAAACCAAGCATTATTGATAACATTGATGATCCTCCGTATGACATGATAGGAAGTGGTGCTCCAACGATTGGCAATAAACCAGTTACCATAGCTATATTTACAAAAATATATAAGAATAAACCAGATGCAAAACCAAAACAGTATAGTTTTGCAAAAAATGATCTACTAGAAAAACCAATCCTAATTATTCTATAAATTAATAAAGCGTATAATAAAATTAGTACCATGGAACCAACAAAGCCAAACTCTTCAGAGAAAAGAGTAAAAATAAAGTCAGTGTGTTTTTCAGGTAAGAATTCAAGATAACTTTGTGTACCTTGTAAGAAACCTTTGCCTAACAATCCTCCTGAACCAATAGCTATTTTGGATTGAATAATTTGATAGCCAGCACCTAAAGGGTCTCTGTCTGGATTAAAAAAAGTTAATATTCTTGATTTTTGATATGGTTTTAAAAATGAAATTACAAAAGGTAATGAGACTAACAATATTAATCCCGAATATATAAAATATTTTAAATTAAGTCCTGCTAACCAAATAATAGCCAACCCACTTCCTGCTATTAAAATTGCTGTTCCTAAATCAGGTTGAGTTATAACTAAATAGCAAGGTATCAACAAAAGTATAATTGGTTGTAATAAATATTTATAACTTTGAATGTCTGAGCTTTGAATACGATGGTAATACCTTGCAAAACAAACTATTATTGCAATTTTCATCAGTTCTGAAGGTTGAAGGTTCATTATGAAAAAATTTATCCATCGTTTAGACCCTGACGCTGAAATTCCAAAAAAAATTACAAGTAATAAAAGTAAAGTTCCAAGAATGTAAAAAATATATGCCTGTCTATACCAAAACGAAACTCTTACAAATGACAGAACTAAAAACATAGAAAAAAATACTAGAAATCTAGTCAGATGATTTTTAGTATAAAAAGAAAAGCTCCCACTTTCTGTAGAATAAATTGAAACAACACTGATTGAACCAATTATAGCAACAATTATTATTAAAAAGTAATCAACAGCCTTCAATTTATCAAAAAATGAATAGCTTGTAGAATTTAGTGACGTTGAAAGTATCATGCAATATTTTTTAAATCTTTTCTAATTTTTTCTCTTAATTCATGCCTATCTAAGATTTTTTTTATTAATTTATTTGCTAGTGGGGCGGCTGCTTTACTACCCGAGCCTCCATGCTCTATTAAAACACTTAGGGAATATCTTGGTTTATCATAAGGCGCAAATGCGATAAATAAAGCATGATCTCTACTTTTATATTCTATCTCATCAAGGTCTAAATCAAGCTCTCTATCTTGGTCAGTAATTCTTTTAACTTGAGAAGTCCCAGTTTTTCCAGCAAACTTGTATTTATCTTCTTTGTGTCTAGATCTGAAGGAAGTTCCAAATTGTTCATTGGTTGACCCATACATTGCATCCAGAACTAACTTTAGATTATTTGGATTTCTGTAAAGTCTTTCATAATATTTAAATTCGCGATCTTTTAAAATATTTTGACTTACTGATTTATTTTTTTCACTTTCAATTTTTGATTTAATACTATCTAAATCTATTTCTTTATCATAAATTAAATTTGG
This sequence comes from uncultured Pelagibacteraceae bacterium, assembly GCA_902603475.1. GTDB lineage: Bacteria > Pseudomonadota > Alphaproteobacteria > Pelagibacterales > Pelagibacteraceae > Pelagibacter. Next base: position 1,877 of record CACKUZ010000017.1, on the reverse strand, counting down.
CTTGATCTTGTAGCCACCATTAGCCAATTGCGCTGTCATCAAACATAATTGAAGTGGAGTGGTCTGAATGTAACCCTGTCCAATTCCAGTAATTACAGTTTCGCCAAGATACCAAGACTGTTCTAAAACTTGTTTTTTCCATTTAGTTGAGGGAACAATTCCTTTTTTCTCTTCTGAAAAAAAATCTTCTAAAACTTTTGAACCTAGGCCATATCTTTTTGCAATTAATGAGAGCTTATCGACACCTAAAAGCCTTGCGACCTCGTAAAAATAAATATCACATGACTGTTTAATGGCATTTCTCATACTCATTAATCCATGACCATTTTTTTTCCAACAGTGATATCTTTCTCCATACAATTCATATGGATGATCATGCCCTTTACAGTTTACTTTAAACTTTGTGTCTATTATTCCATATTCTAGTGCAGCAAGTGCAACCAAGGGTTTTATAGTTGACCCTGGAGAATATAATCCAGCTAATGATTTATTTAATAAAGGTCTTAACTTATTATTTTTAATTTCATTCCAATCTTTAGTACTTATTCCATGAGTAAACTTATTTGGATCGTAGGTAGGGGACGATGCCATGGTAATTACTTCACCAGTGTATATATCCATAACACATATTGAACCTGCTTGATTTTTTAATAACTCTTGAGCCAATTGCTGGATTTCCAAGTCTATGGTCGCTCTTAAATTTTCACCTTGAGTTTCTTTGTTATAACTAATTTCACTTATTTTTTTTCCTGATGCATTTACTTCATATCTTTTAGTTCCATGATTACCAATTAAGTCAGTATCTTTTGAATTTTCAATACCAATTTTTCCAACTTTTAAACCTGGTACAAAGTTTTCCTCTATTTTTTTTTTATTTTGAATATCTTGAGTTGTTGCATCACCAACATATCCAACAACATGTACTAAATCATTGGAATAAGGGTAATATCTTGAAGTAGCCAAAACTGGCTTCGCTCCATCCAATTCATGCAAGTACAAATTTAATTTAGAAAATTCGTTCCATGATAAATTTTCAGAAATTATTAAAGTATCCCACGGCTTAGATTTTTCTTTATTCTCATATATTTTTTTTATTTCATCTTCTTTAAGACCTATAATATTTTTAAGTTTAAAAATTGAATTATTAAAATTAGAAACTTCTTCAAGAGATAAATGAACTTGATAAACTCTTTGATTGTCAGCAATAATATTATTAAAAAAATCAGTTATTATTCCTCTTTGAGGTGGGGTTTTCCATTCTCTAATTCTATTTTTATCAGATAAAACCTCATATTTTTGCTTTTCAGAAATTTGAAGATTATATAATCTTGAAGTGACAATCCCAAGTAATCCAATCTTTGCGGCAACTAAAACAAAAAGTCTTCTACTTATAATTTTATTTTTATTTAAATTACCTATTTTTTTTATCATTCTTTTTTACTAGCACCATATTATCTATCCAAACAAATATTTTGAAAAATATAGGGTAGATTAAAAATGTAACGAATAAACCCAATATTAAACTTTCATAGACAATTGGAATTTTAAATATTGTCATTAATATAATATAATTTACTGATCCTACAATTAAAATTGCTATGAAAAATGATATCCAATCATAAATTAAATTGTATATGATTGTTCTATTTCTTATAAATGCTGCAATCACAGATAATAATAAATAATCTAGGGAAGATATTCCAATTGGCAAACTTTGAACTATATCATTTATAATACCTGCAAAAAAAATTAATCCATAACCTAGATGCTCTGGTTTTTTTAAACTCCAGAAGAATACAATTATGTAGCTAAATTTTATGATAAAATCATAATTTTTATAAATAATATTAATATTTAAACCTAAAATGACGACTAAA
>CACKUZ010000016.1 GCA_902603475.1 uncultured Pelagibacteraceae bacterium | reverse complement strand
TTCTGCCCAAGCAGGATCTTTTTTAATTACTGTTGTGAATATATCTACAGCAACTGAATATTGCTCTTGATTCATAAATTTTGTTCCTCTTGATAGCAAAGAAGTTAAATTTTGATTAGTGGGATGTTTTGTCCAAATATCCCAAATTTTCATCTCTGTATCAATTGCAATTGAGTGGTTTTGAATTTTTAATTTTTCAAATAAGCTATTTAATCTTATTTCATTTTCATTAGAGTTTGATGAGGTACTAATAAAAAAAATAGCAAGAAAAATGGTAATTATTTTTTTCATTTAGAAATTATTTTCCACCAACAACCATACCTTCAACCATCATTGTCGGTGAATTCGTTGCATAGTTAAATTCTAAATCGTCGGCTAAAGTTATATTTTTAAAAATATTATTTAGGTTTCCAGCAATTGTAATTTCACTTACTGGATATGAAAACTCTCCATTCTCAATCATCATGCCAGATGCTCCTACAGAATAATCACCGTTAATAATATTTGTACCATGGCCGATAGTTTCTTTAATATACAAGATTTTATTTTCTGATTTGATTAGATCTTCAAATGTTTTTGATCCATTTTGAAAATACAAATTTGTTGTACCACTTGCCCTACCATTAGACTTTCTATTTATTTTTTTCCCATTATAAGTATCAATTAAATAGTCTTGAAGAATACCGTTCTTTATCAAATCAAGGTTAACTACTGCTATGCCTTCGCTATCAAAGTAACGAGATCCATTGGCTTTTCTTATATTACCATGATCTTGTATATTTATTTCAGGGTTAAAAACTTGTTGATTTAATTTATCTTTTAAAAATGTAGTACCTTTTGCAATTGCACTTGATGATATTGCACTTGCAAATATAGATAGAAAATTTTTTGAAATTCTTTTATCAAATATCAGACTAATTTTTTCACTTTTTATTTTTTGTGGATTTAATTTCTTTACTGCATGCTCTGCTGCAATAGATCCAAGTTGTTTAGGTTTTAAAATATCACTGTAAAACCTTTTACTTGTATATTCATAATCTCTTTCCATGCTTCCGTTGCTTTTTGAAACAACTTCACAATATGCAGTAAATTGTGAAGTTTTATATCCATCAGCAAATCCATTTGAATTAGCTAATAAAAAATTTGATTTGTTCTCACCAAATCCAGATCCATTAGTATTTATTATTTTATCATTTGAAAAAGCTTCCTCTTCTGCCTCTTTTATATAATTAATCTTGTCTTCATTGCTTAAATGAGTTTCATCATACAAGTCTAAGTCTTTTAATCCTTTAAAATGAAGGTCTTTATCTGGTAATGAATTATATTCATCCTCAGGAGTAATTTTCATTGTTTCAATACATCTATTTACTAACTCATCTAAATTACTTTCTTTTAGATTCGATGAAGCTATTGAGGACTTTTTTTTACCTAAATAAGTTGTAAGGACTACTCCAAGATTTTCAGACCTTTCAGATCCATCAAGTTTTTTATTCCTTACATTTACATTTTCAGAAACAGAACTTTGCACTAATATGTTTGCATCAGATGAACCTAATTTTTTTGATTTACTAAGGCATATATCAGCAATTTTTTTTAAATACTGTTGATCTTTAATCATCTTACTATAGTTGGGTTCCGCCAACAGTCATATTATTGATAAGCAAAGATGGTTGTCCAACACCAACTGGTACACCTTGTCCAGCTTTACCACACGTTCCAATGCCAGGATCTAACATCATATCATTTCCAATCATTAAAATTTCTTTTAAAGAAGATGGTCCATCACCAATTAAAGTAGCTCCTTTAATTGGAGATCCAATTTTTCCATTTATAATCTCATAAGCTTCTGTACAGTTAAAAACGAATTTACCAGAGGTAATGTCAACTTGACCACCTCCAAAACTTACAGCAAAAATACCTTTATCTACTGATTTAATCATTTCTTCTTGAGTGTTTGATCCACCTAACATTATCGTATTTCTCATTCTAGGCATCACTACATGTTTATAGCTCTCTCTTCTTCCATTTCCTGTTGATTTTGTATTCATAAGTCTTGCATTAAGTCTATCTTGCATGAAATTTTTTAAGATACCATTTTCAATTAAAACTGTTCTTTCTGTTGGCGTTCCTTCATCATCAATATTTAAACTACCTCTTCTATTATCTAATGTTCCGTCGTCGATTATTGTAACTCCATCGCTCGCAACTTTTTTACCAACTAAATCATGAAAAGCTGAAGTTTTTTTTCTATTAAAATCTCCTTCTAGTCCATGACCTACAGCTTCATGAATTAAAATTGCAGGCCAACCAGGTCCTAAAACAACTTTCATTTCTCCTGCAAGAGAAGGTTTACTTTCTATATTCGTACTTGCAATTCTAAAAGCTTCATCACAAACTTTTTTCCAATTATCATTTTTAAGATATTCATCATAATCTTGTCTTCCACCAATACCAAAAACACCAGTTTCTTTTCTACCATTCTTTTCAACCATTACTGACATATTTATTCTAACTAAAGGTCTGTTATCTGATAATAATTCTCCTCCAGATCTAATGATCTCAACATTTTTCTTCTCTGCTAGAAGGCTTGCTGTTACTTGTTTAACTGAACTATCTTTTGATCTGGCATACTCATTCATATTGTTCAGCAATTCTATTTTTGATTTCATTGACTTGCTCTCAATTGGATCAACGTCTTTATAAAGCTTCTGATTAGTTTTTTTAATTTCTGAATTATATGTTCCGCTATTATTTTTTAAAGTTGACTTAAGATTTTCGCTAGAATTTTTTAATGATTTTTCTGAAATTTCGTTTGAATGAGAATAAGCTACTGTATCACCTGTTACAGCTCTAAAACCATAACCTAAGTCAGATGTATAATTTGAACTTTTAATCTTGTTATCATCTAATACAATTGTCTCAGATTTTGTATCCTCTATATAAAGCTCACCATCATCACAATTATTTAGAGTTTCAGAAACAATGCTATCTGCTTTTTCTGAAGTTAATTCTGAATTTTTAAGTAAAGAGGACATTAGCTATATTTAAAGGTGAATTTAATATTATCAAGAATGATATGCGCGATTATTGATCACATCAAGTAAGGCTAATTACTTAATTTTCTTCAAAAAAAAATTAGTTAAATGTTTAATAGTTGCCTTTGGGTTTTGCTCTGGAATGAAGTGACCTGAGTTTATAGGATAACCTATAACTTTTTTCTTAGTATATCTTTGCCAAATTTTTAATGGTTTGAACTGCTTTCCAATTACTCCCTTACTTCCCCATAACACTTGGACTGGAATATTTAGTTTTTTCTTTCTATCTTGTTTGTCATGATCCAAATCAATAGTCGCAGACGCCCTATAATCTTCACAAGATCCATGAATTCTTTTTGGTTGCTTGAAACATTTTAAATAATTTTCTTCAACTTTTCCAAATTTGTGATTACCTGACCATTTATCTAAACAACTTTTCATCCATTTACGTGGATCGCTCATTATCATTTTCTCAGGTAACCATTTTGGTTGTATTAAAAAAAACCAATGAAAGTAAGCTTTTGCGAAATCTTTCGTCGTTAGTTCGTACATATCTAATGTTGGACAAATATCTAAAACACTAAGAGCTATTATATTTTTTCTATGGTCTCTTGCTAACCTGTGAGCAACTCTTCCACCTCTATCATGTCCCGCAACAAAAAATTTGTTAAACCCTAATTTTATCATCATCTGTTTCATGTCACTTGCCATTTCTCTTTTTGAGTAGTTGTAATGTTTGCTATCTGATGCTGGAGCAAGACTATTTCCATATCCTCTTAAATCTGCAGCAACCACTGTAAATTTTTTAGATAACTCAGGGGCTGTTTTGTGCCACATTAAATGTGTTTGTGGATATCCGTGTAGTAAAAGTAATGGTGGACCTTCACCACCAACTCTACAAAAAACCTTGCCCTTTTTTACCTTTACGTACTTTGACTTAAAACCATTAAACATGCCTAATAATATGTATTTTTTAAATTAAAGCCAATGAAAACGCTGCATCAATATTAATAATTAATTTGAATTTGCTTTGAGCCCCTGTATAAATTCGGACTCGTGAGAATTGAAGAAGAACTAAAATTAGACTACTCAGATGTACTTTTTAGACCTAAGAGAAGTACTCTTCAAAGTCGTAAAGATGTAAATCTAAAAAGAACTTATAGATTTAAGTATAGTAATAATGAATGGTCTGGAATTCCTATCATGGCCTCAAATATGGACGGTGTTGGTGAACTTGGTATAGCTGAAAAGCTTTCTGAATACGGAATGATCACATGTTTAACTAAACAGCATAACATTCAAAAAATAAAAAAATTCAAAAAAATAAAATCTATTCATCCAAATGTTGCTTTAAGTATAGGAATAAAAAAAGAAGATTTTGAAAATTTAGATAAAATTTTAAAAGAATATAGTTTTATAAAATTTATCTGCATTGATGTTGCTAATGGTTATTCTGAACACTTTAGTAAATTTTTAAAATCCGTGAGAGATAAATATCCTACTAAAACTATTATTGCTGGTAACGTGGTAACGGCAGATATGGCACAAGAATTAGTATTATCAGGAGCAGATATTGTAAAAGTTGGAATTGGACCAGGTAGTGTTTGCACTACAAGAATTCAAACAGGTGTTGGTTATCCTCAGTTAAGTGCTGTCATTGAATGTGCTGATGCTGCCCATGGTTTAGGGGCACATATTATCGCTGATGGGGGTTGTACTTGCCCGGGTGATGTCGCAAAAGCTTTCGGTGGTGGTGCAGATTTTGTGATGCTTGGAGGAATGTTTGCTGGTCACGATGAAGGTGAAGGTAAGCTAATAAAATCAAATGGTCATAAATTTATAGAATTTTATGGATCAAGTTCTGACATAGCAAATAAGAAACATTACGGGGGTTTATCTGACTATAGAAGTAGTGAGGGTAGAACAGTGAGAATTAAATATCGTGGAAAAATTAAAGATACGATAAATAATATTCTTGGTGGTGTCAGAAGTAGCTGTACTTATGTGGGAGCCCCTTCTCTTAAACAACTTAGTAAATGTACTACTTTTGTAAGAGTAGCTAAACAATTTAACGATACCTTTACTAAGTAAGGATGAAAGAATACAAAATCGCCTCAATTGCTGGAGATGGTATTGGAAAAGAGGTTGTTCCAGAAGCTTTAAAAATACTTAAAGAAGTAGCAAATCAACATCAATTTAAATTAAAGATAGATGAATTTGATTTTTCATCATGTGATTATTATGAAAAGCATGGAAAAATGCTACCTGATGATTGGAAACAACAAATTGGTAATCATGATGCAATATTTTTTGGTGCAGTAGGTATGCCAGATAAATACCCAGATCATATTACTTTATGGGGTTCCCTACTACAGTTTAGACGAGAATTTGATCAATTTATCAATTTAAGGCCAGTAAAATTATTTAAAGGAGTAAATGCACCCTTAGCAAATAAAAAACCTGGTGACATAGATATGATGATAGTGCGTGAAAACACTGAGGGCGAATATTCTTCAGTAGGTGGAAAAATGTATCAAAATACTGAAAGAGAAATTGTTATACAAGAAACTATAATGTCAAAACATGGAATAGATAGAGTTCAAAAATTTGCATTTGAATTAGCAAAAACAAGAGATCGAAAAAAATTAACTAATGCCACAAAATCAAATGGTATTTCTATAACCATGCCATACTGGGACCAAAGATTTTATGAAAATAAAAAAGATTTTCCTGAGATTAAAACAGATCAATTTCATATCGATATTTTAGCTGCAAGATTTGTTTTAACACCAGAGTGGTTTGATGTTGTTGTAGCATCAAATTTATTTGGAGATATTTTATCCGATTTGGGTCCAGCATGTACGGGAACAATTGGTATAGCTCCATCAGGAAATATTAACCCAACAAATAAACATCCTTCTTTATTCGAGCCTGTTCATGGATCAGCACCTGATATTGCTGGAAAAGGTATTGCAAATCCAATAGGTCAAATTTGGTCTGGCGCTATGATGTTAGATTATTTAGGCGAAAAAGAAGCTGCCACACGAATAGTAGGTTCAATAGAAAAAACTTTGCTAGAAAAGCAAAATAGAACTAAAGATCTAGATGGTGATAGCAATACAAAAGAATGTGCTAATAAAATCTTAGGTAATATTAATTAATCTAAGTTGTTAAATATTGAATGGCAAAAAATATGGTAGCAAATGATGCAAAAGTTGAGATAAATAAAGCTTTTATTATATTTTCAGGACTTACATTATAAGCAGAACATAATACTACAGCTGTATGACCACATGGTGCAACACTAACAAAAAAAGCACCAGGAATTTTTTCAGGTTGTCCAGCATCAAATATGATAAAGCCGATTATCAAGAGGATGATTGGGGAAACTACTAATTTCAATATAGATACAGAAGCAGTAAGATTATTAATAACTTTATGTGTGTAAAAAGATAACGTGATACCAATTGCGAAAAGTCCTATAGGAGAAACACAAGCTGCCAAAACAGAAAGAACGTAGTCTATTGGCGTATCGTCGATATTTATCTTAAATACAAATAGTAAAAGACCAATTAAGATTGAAAATATCATTGGATTGAGAACTATGTTCTTTATAAATGCAGTTAATCGAATATTTTTTTTAGTAGTAAGTTCTAAAAAAAAAGCAATTACAGATAATAAAATAACCCCATCCATTAATATTATACTTGTTACTTGAGTAATTACCTCAGTTCCAAAATAGATTTTTGTAATAGGTAATAATAATGTTACATGATTTGATAGCGCTACCATTAATGCCCATATAATAGATTCTGGAATAGGTCTTTTAAAAAACTTTGATGTTAATAAAAATGTTAAAAACCCAAGACTTCCTTGCATTAAAAAATATGAAACTATCTGTTTTATATCGACTTGGCCGATTTCACTTTGAGCAACAAATTTAATTATTAAGGCAGGGACCGCTACATAGAATAAAAACAAATTTAAAACTTTTGCATGACCTAAATCAAAAATTTTAAGTTTTCCAAAAACAAAACCAAATAGTGTGATAAAGATAAAAGGCGTTAACCCAAGAAATATTGAATACATTTTATTAAAGTATTGTTATTCTATGAAGTATTCTATTACCTTTAAACGGTGTAGCCTGATGGAGCATAGCTCTATTATCCCAAATAGTAAGCTGATCTTTTTCCCATTCTAATGAATATTGAAAGGTTTTTTTTGTCTGATGATTGAATAAGAATTTCTTTAGTTCTTTTTTTTGTTTAGTCATATGTGTATTAAATTTTAAAAAGTGCCCAGGGCTACAGTATATAGTTTTTTTATTTTTAATAGTTCTTATTATTTTATGTCTGGAAATCAGTTCTTTAGATATTTTTCCTTTTTCTTTTTCTCTCTCAACTGTTGTAATTGATATTGGTCCATGAGAAGAATAGATGCCTTTTAATTTTTTAAGCTTATTTTTATAATTTTTTGATAATTTTTCATAAGCTAAGTACTGCGAAGAAAAGTCAGTATTAGCAACACCTTTTTTAGGTACCAGTTTTGAAAGTAACATCGTGTATCTAGGAGGTTTTTTTGTATAAGAGGAGTCTGTGTGAAATTGTTCGCCAAAGCTAGGCCCTTTGTCAGTAGATTTACGTTGTACAACAGTTATTTGAGGATATTTTTTATTTAAACCTTTCAATCTTGGATAATTAGCTGGTTTACCAAATTTTTTTTGCAAAATTAAGATAATTCTTAGAAGTAAGTTTTTGTTTTGGAAAATAAATCATTCCATACTTATCAAGTGTTGATTTGATTTCTTTTAATTGCTTATTATCAATTTTATTAAGGTTGCAAATAATTTCTGCAGCCCTATTTTTTTTTGAAATTATCTTTAACATTAAATATTTTTTATATTTTTTTGATTTAAAGGTTTTTTGATTATTGTTACAGGGTATTTTTTCTTTTCAACTTCAATAGATAAATTTTTATTAATCAAGTCTTCAATAGAATTTCCAGAGTTGACATAACCAAATGAAATATTTTTTTTTAAAATTAAATGAATAATTTCCTGATGTTGTTCTGCCAATTATTTTATCATCTAAGTAAATTGGCTCTTCATGAAGTAACAAAGGTTCTCCAGGTATGTTATCTTTCAATACCATCATGGCTAATGATTTTGTAGGGTTTTTATCTTTAATTTTTAATAATGCTTCTTTTCCAACAAAATTTATATTTTTTTTATAACTGATTGCAAAATTAAGTCCCGCTTGATATTGATTTTCTTCAGGTGATATATCATGTCCCCAATGTAAGAAACCACTTTCCATTCTCATAATGTCCATAGCATGCGCACCACAAAGTGATAAGCCATGATTTTTACCCTCTTTAATTATGGCTAAAAATAATTTTTTGCTTTCATCTATGTTTGTATATAATTCGAATCCTATTTCACCTACATAAGATAATCTTTGAGCCCAAACTTTAACTCCGTCAATAGTAACGAATTTTCCATGACTAAACTTTATACCTTCATTCGTAAAATCGTCATTACTGATATTAGATAGTAATTTTCTTGAGTTGGGTCCGTATAATCCTAGGCATGTTATATTTTCTGTTACATCTTTAAAATTGATCTCTTCTGAAATATGTTTTTTTATATGAAATTTATCATGTTCTCTTGTTGCTGCTGGACCTATCACTCTAAAATGGTTTTTTTCAAGACAAGTAACAGTAACATCGGTCTCTATTCCTCCATCTTCATTTAACATCTGGGTATAAGTTGCTCTACCCTCAACATCTTGTATGTTTGCTGTACAAATTTTTTGTAATTCTTCGTGAACATTTTGCCCTTCAAGGTCAAATTTTGAAAAAGGAGATAACTCAAATAATCCAACATTTTCTCTAGCATTTTTAGTCTCATGCTCAGCTGATGGATACCAATTTTGATAACCAAAACTATAATTGTAATCAGCCTTTTCACCTTTTAACGCATACCACATAGGTCTCTCAAAACCACCCGAAGTTCCAAAACAAGCACCTAATTTTTTTAGCTCCTCTTGGTAGGGTAATACAATTTGGTTTCTTGATGTTTTATGTTGTTTAAATGGCCAATGCATTCCATATAAGTCACCAAGTGTTTCTGTCACTCTTTCCATTATAAATTTTTTTGATGAATGAAATTTTTGAAATCTTTTAATATCTAATGAAAATAAATCTTCATTAATGTGTCCATTAATCATCCATTCTGCAGTAACTCTTCCAGCACCTCCTGAACTTGCAATTCCAATACTATTAAAACCACAACATGTAAAAAGTTTTTTAATCTCAGGAGTTTCACCTAAAAGATATTGAGTATCAGGAGTAAATGATTCTGGGCCAGAGAAAAATTTTCTAATTCCTGCGTTTTCCAACATAGGCAACCTGTGAAATGATTTTTGTAAATAAGGTTCGAAATGATCAAAATCATCTGGTAATTCACCAAAAGAAAAATCATCTGGTACAACACCTGTATTTTTAAAGGCAGGTTTTGCATTTGGTTCAAAAATTCCAACTAACATTTTTCCTGCGTCTTCTTTAAGATAGAGACAATTATTATAATCTCTTAAAACCGGTAAGTTTTTTGGTAAATCTTTCATTGGTTCTGTGATCACGTAAAAATGTTCATTTGGATACAATGGAATACTAACATTCATTTTTTCACCTATTTGTCTAGACCACATACCTGTTGCTAAAACAACATATTCACAATCAATTTTTCCTTTATCGGTCTCAACTCCAACTATAGAATTATTTTTAACAAGAATTTTTGTTACAGGTGTTTTTTCAAAAATTTGTGCTCCCTCCATTCTAGCAGCTTTTGCTAAAACATTGGTTACGCCTACTGGATCAGCTTGACCATCTTTTGGCATAAAAACACTTCCAATAATGTCCTCATTATTTACAACAGGATATAAATCCTTTGTTTGTTTTTTATCCAAAACATGCACTTCAACATCAGATAGTTGAGCGGTAGTTGCTTGTCTCAATAACTCTTGCATTCTCTCTTTTGTGGTAGCTACTGTAATTGCACCATTCTGTTTTAACCCTATAGATAATTCAGTTTTCTTTTCTAATTCCTGATAAAGATCCAAAGTATATTTTCTTAACTTTGTAATGGTAGATGAAGCTCCTAATTGACCCATTAAACCAGCTGCATGCCATGTAGTTCCAGATGTTAATTGGTCTCTCTCTAATAGAACTACATCTTTCCAGCCAAACTTAGCTAGATGATATGCACACGAGGTTCCAGCTACGCCGCCTCCAATAACTACAACTTTAGTGCTTCTGGGTAAATCTTTATCCATGAATATATTTTTAAAGTATAATAATACTTAAAAACAAACAATGTGGTCAATGTGAATTGGTCGTTTAATACCAAATTTTTCGTCTATTTCATGCTGGTGAATATGGTGTGAATGAACAAATACAGGAATTTGTAACTCGCTTGGTGTTTTTAAAGTATAAATAAAATTTGTTCCTCTAAATTTACGATCAACGACTTCTAATTTTAAATTACTTTTATCATCATGTTCTAAATCTTCTGGCTGTAATAAAAGTTTTACCTCTGACCCATTTGGATAGTGTTTAACAAAATTACCTTTAATTGTTCCAAGATCATTATTTTCTAAACTATTTTCGCTTGTAACTTTTGCAGGAATTAAAATTCCTCTATTTAAAAAATTTACAACTTCTACTGAATTAGGAAAATGATAAACATTATAAGGATCATCAAATTGTTTAAGTTGTTTATTTAATATTATTCCACATTTACTTCCTAGGTAAAACGCTTCGTAAGAGTCGTGTGTTACAATTATAGTTGTTATTTTAGATTTACTTAATAATTGTTTTAATTCGACTTGAATTTCTTCTTTAAAGCTTTGGTCAACATTGGATAAAGGCTCGTCTAATAATAATAAGTCTGGATTCGAAACTAAAGCTCTTGCTAGTGACGATCTTTGCGCTTCACCGGCACTTATCTCATGTGGATATTTATTTAATATTTTTTTTAGATTTAAAAATTCTACTATTTCTTTTGCATTTATTTTAGTTTTTTTTTTATTTTTTTTTTCTGTTCCAATTAATATATTTTTTTCGACATTGTAATGTGGAAATAAACTATTGTCTTGAAAGGCAAGTGAAATATTTCGATCCTCTGGCTCAATGTGAATTTTTTTTGAAGATATAGTTTTATTATTGATAATTATAGAACCATTATTAATCTTTTCTAATCCAGCGATTGTTCTTAAAATCGTAGTTTTTCCTATTCCTGAAGGTCCTAGAAGACAAATAATGTCTCCTTCGTTTTGAACTGAAAAAGATACATTTTTTACTTTTGTTTTTCCACCTGCTTTGAAATCAACATTATTTATTTCTAAAAAGTTATTAGCCATTATTCTCTTTTAAAATATAATTTGAAGTTATTGTAATAAAAAAAGCAGCAATTAAAATTAAAAATAATGATGGTACTGCTGCTGCTTCAAGCATATCCTCTGAGGCTGAGATATAAGCGGTAGTTGCGAATGTTTCAAAATTAAACGGGCGTAGAACCAAGGCAATTGGTAATTCTCTAATTATTTCAAGAGATATTAAAATAACTACAAATAACAATGAATTTCTTAAATATGGTACATGAATATTCATAAACGTTTTTCTTTTTGAATAGCCAAGGAGGTATGCGCTCTCATCAACTGAAACATTTATTTTTTCATATCCTGATTTTATTCCATTAAAAGCAAGTGAGTAAAAACGAACAAAATAAACAATAACTAAACCTAAAATAGATCCAATAAATAATTTTTTAATTGATAAAAAGCCTAATGATTTAATTATATTTTCATCAAACCAGGCAATAAAAGTTATAAAAGCAACGGCTAAAATAACACCTGGTATAGCATAACCTGAAATCGACAATGTGGATAAAAAATTTAATGTTTTATTTCTCGAAACTCGATTTCCATAATTAGAAATTAAAGCAAACATTATTAGAACCAAGCTTGATAATCCTACTAAATAAAGTGTATTTAATAAAAGATTTATTACATTTATGTCAAAGAAATTTTCAGGAAATTTTATTGTCCAATAAAGCATTTGCCCTAATGGAAATAGAAAACTTAGAAAGAACAATAAAAAACAAAACAAAAATGCAAAAAAAGAATTTGTTCCAGAAAGTTTTATTTTTTCTTTTTGTTTAAAACCGCCTCTTGTATCCAAGTGATATTTCGCTTTTTTTCTAGATAGATTTTCAGTCAGAAAAAGAATAAATATAAATAACAATAGAAAAAATGAAATTCTATTAGCAAAAGCTAGATCATCAAAAGTTATCCAAGCATTATATATACCTGTTGTTAGTGTATTAACTGAAAAAAAGTCTACTGCCCCAAACTCTGCTAATGTTTCCATTGCAACTAAAGAGAGGCCAGCAACTATTGCAGGTCTAGCGGCTGGTAATATTATTGAATAAAAAGATTTAAATTTTGAAAAACCTAAATTTCTTCCAAGGTCTATTAAATTTTGTGATTGATATAAAAAAGAAGATCTTGCAAGAATATAAACATAGGCATAAAGAGAAAATGAAATAGATAATATTAAACCAAACATTCCATCAAACTTTGGTATACTTTTATTGTACTCACCATCACCAAATAAAGTCTTTAATATTGTAAATGCAGTGCCATAATTGTCAAAAAATGCAAATAATGAATATGCATAAATATAGGGTGGTATAGAAAAAGATAAAATTAATGCCCATTTAAAGAAGTTAACACCTGGGAATTTGTAAAAAGAGACTACGTAAGCAGATCCAACACCTAGAAAAAAAGTTAGTATTAAGACACCAACTAAAAGTGATAAAGAATTAAAAATATATTCAAACAAAAAAGTTTTTTTAAGTATGTCAAAATATCGAGAAGTATCCTCAAAAAAGCTTAAAGAAACTGTCAAAATAGGGATTATAACAAGCAAGGAAATAAGCAGAGAACTTAAAAACCAGATATTAAATTTGTTTGAAAACATAGAGATAATTGTAGTTTAAATGACCCATATAGTCTCTTTAAATATTTTTAAAAGTGCCTACGAAAGATGCATAGGCACTTTAATTAAGAAAAGTCAGATATTGAATACCTTTGAAATGTGCGGAAAATCTTTAGTACTTATCTCTGATAATTTCCTTTTATTTATTCTTTTGTTAATTTTTTTTACACTCCTCAGCACATGGTACGCATGCATTGGCTGATTTATTTAAATTAACTTCAGACATAAATTTTTTTTTAACTTTCAATGTTACTTCCAACCAGCAGCTGTCATTACCTCTAGGGCATCAGCTTGCTTTGCTCCATAACTAGCAACACTTGTTGTTAGATCTTGTTTAAAATCCAAACCTAAGTTGTTTACTACCAATGGACTTGGTGAAACTCCAGCTATCATTGGAAACTCAAACGTATTATTTGTAAAGTGTTCTTGAGCTTCTGGTGATAATAAGAAATCAACAAGTGCAATTGCATTAGTTTTATTGGGCGCTCCTTTAACTAAAGCTGCACAACTTATATTCATGTGTGTTCCTCTATCATTCTGATTAGGGAAAAAAGCTTTAACTTTTTTTTGCAGCTTCTTGTTGTTCAGGTCCTTTATTACCAGATAACATCAAAGCTAAGTAATAAGTATTTGCAACAGCAATATCAGCTTCTCCTGCTGCTACAGCCATAATTTGTGCTCTATCATTTCCTTTTGGATCTCTTGCCATGTTTGCAACAACTCCTTTAGCCCACTCACCTGCAGCTTTTTTTCCATTATTTTTAACTAATGAAGCTACAAGAGATTTATTATAAATGTTGCTAGAGGCTCTAATTGCAATTCTGCCTTTCCATTTTGGATCAGCTAAACTTTCATAAGTTAACCCTGATAACTCAGCACCACTTACTCTTTCTGGTGAGTAGTAAACAATTCTTGCTCTTTTTGCTACTCCAACCCAGTGTGTAGTTCTAAAACTTTTTGGTACAGATGATTTAATTGTAGATGAAACTAATCCTGATTGAGTCATTCCTTTTGCTTTAAAAGCTCCACATCTTCCAGCGTCAGCTGTTATATAAAGATCAGCAGCAGAATCGGCTCCTTCTTCGATCATTCTTTTTTCTAAAGCACCAGCTTTACCATTGATTAAATTTACTTTAATTCCTGTTGCCGTTGTAAATTTACTATAAAGTTCTGCATCAGCTTTATAATGTCTTGCATTAAAAATATTTACCTCATTTGCTATTGCAAAGGACGATGCAAATAAGGATAAGATTAATGCGGAAATTGTCATTTTTTTCATATATCTCTCTCTTTTAGTTTTTATTAGTTATAATGATTTTGATAACTATTCGCAATGATAATGATTATCAATCGCATTAATGACGCACTTAACGTTGATATTATTGATATTTTAAGACTTAAATTCTGAGATTTTACTATAAAGAAAGTTTCTGAAGGTTGTCACTCTAGCTACATTTTTCAAAGATTCTGGAAAGACAAAGTGAGCCTCTGTTATCGGACCCTCAACACTTGGTAGAACTTTAATTACATTTCGAGATAAAGAAACTAAATAATCTGGAAGAGCCGCAAGGCCTACACCACTTTCGACTGCTAACAGTAAACCCATAACGCTATTTACTTTCATAACAGGTTTTCTTTTTTTATTATCTTTTATACCAAGTTTTAATGCCCAATCTGGGTTAAACACTGGTGATGGGGCTCCTCTACCAAATGATATAAAGTTATGCTTGCTTAAATCATTAATAGATTTAGGCATACCATGTTTTTCAAGATACTTATTTGAGCCATATATATGGTAATTTATATCCATTAGTTTTCTTTGAATATAATTAAGTTGTTTTGGTCTTCTCATAAATATTCCAATATCGGCTTGTCTTGTACTTAAATCTAATTCTTTATCGTCAAAAATTAATTCTATTTCAATTTCTGGATTTAATTGCATAAACTCTTGAATTCTCGGTGTTAACCAGTGGGTACCAAAACTTCTAACAGTTGTAATTGTTAGTTTTCCGGTTGGTTTATGTTTTTGATCCCCTAAAGTTGTTTCTACCTCTTTAAGTTTACTGATAACTTCATGTGCTGTTTTATAAACATATTCTCCATTTTCAGTTAAAGTTAATCCTCTTGCATGTCTTTCAAATAACTTTACTTTTAAATCTTCTTCTAAAGATTGAATTTGTCTACTAATTGCAGATTGGCTTAGATTTAGAATTACAGTAGCGCTTGTAAAACTACCGGCTTCAGCTACTGCATGAAAAATTTTTAATTTATCCCAATCCATTATTTATTTACATCCACTAGAATTCTATTTTTCAATTTTCCTTCGAGCATTTCCGGAAATACAGTCAATAGTTCCTCAAGCCCAACTATTTTAATTGATTTTTCTATGATACTAAAATCTACTAAACTTGGTACTTCACCCCATACAAATTCTTTTCTTTTGTTGCTTACATTAACTGAATCTACACCCCATAGTTTTACAGCTCTGATATAAAAAGGAACAACAGAAGTATTTAATTTGTTAGTTCCACTCGCATTACCACAAACAGCTACAATTCCTTTTAATCTTGTCTGTGAAATTGCATTTGCCAGTATATTTCCTCCTACAGTATCCACAACACCATCCCACGTGCCTTTGCCAATTAACCTTGGTTCACCTTCAAATTCTTTACGATCTAAAACAGTTTTTGCTCCTAATTCTTTTAAATAATCAGCTTTTTCAGGTTTTCCTGTGATTGCAGTTACATTACATCCCATTTTAGATAAAATATTTACAGCAACCATCCCTACACCGCCAGTTGAACCTGTTACAAGGACATCGTTCACTTTACTTTGTAGTAATAATTCTTCTTTTGCTTTAACCGCAAAGGCACACAACATTGCAGTAAAACCTGCTGTACCCATCATCATTGCTTGCTTTAAATCAATACCTGAAGGTTTCTTTATAAGAAATTCTTTTTTAACTCTTGCATATTGAGAGAATCCTCCATGAAATAATTCTCCAACTCTGCAACCAGTAAGTATTACCTCATCACCTTCTTTAAATTCATCTGACTTACTTTCTGCTACTGTACCTGAGAAATCAATTCCAGGAATTCTTGGAAACTCTTTTACTAATTTTGCCCCATCTTTTAAAATCAAAGCATCTTTATAATTTAAATCAGAGTATTGTATTTTTACTAAAACCTCACCCTCGTTTAAAAAATCAAAATTTAATTCTTTAACTTCTTGAGAAAAGTTTTCACCCTCTTGGTTTATAACCAGAGCTTTGAAAGTTTCAGGCATGTATAATTAAACTCTATTTTGCAATAAATCGCAAATATCTATTCTGATAACTAAGATCGTCTTTAAATTGGCCTAAATAAAAATTAGTAACAGTTGTAGCTTGTTCCTTTTTAATACCTCGCATAGTCATACACTGGTGAGTTGAGTCTATTGTTACCGCAACGCCTTTTGCATCTAGTGACTCCATTAATGTATTTGCGATTTGGACTGTTAATCTTTCCTGTGTTTGAAGCCTTTTTGAAAAAACTTCCACAACTCTTGCAATTTTGCTGAGTCCAACAACTCTCTCATTTGGAATATAAGCAACATGTGCGATTCCAATAATAGGTGCCATATGATGTTCGCAGTGACTTTGTACAGAAATATTTTTTTGAACTACCATATCGCTGTAACCTTCAACATCCCCAAATGTTTTACTTAAGATTTCTTTAGGATCCTCTTTGTAACCTTTAAAGTACTCTTTGAATGCTTTCGTAACCCTTTTTGGAGTTTCTAATAAACCTTCTCTAGATGGATCTTCACCTAGCCATTTTAAGATTTTAACAAACGCTTCACGTGCCTCTTCGTCTGTTACAACCTCAGTATTTTTGTTATTTTCGTTTTTTACTAATTTCATGATGGGTTTTTATATATATAAATCCTTAAATTTAAAATATTTAATATATTCAGTAATATGTTAGATATTGCGACTTATATATGTTTAAAAAAAGAGAAAATGTCGCTGATATAGAGGAAGGTAACCTATTATCTCCAAAATTCGATAATGATGGTTTAATTCCTGTAATTACAACGTGTGCAGAAACCAAAGAGATTCTAATGCACGGTTATATGAATGTTGAAGCTTTAAAATTAACAATAGAAACAAAAGAAGCTCACTACTGGAGCAGGTCTAGAAAAGAAATTTGGCATAAAGGAAAAACTAGCGGCTTTACACAAAAAGTAAAAGAAATAAGAATTGACGATGATCAAGATGCAGTTTGGATAACTGTAGATATTGGTGATGGTGCAAGTTGTCATGTTGGTTACAGATCATGTTTTTATCGATCAGTACCTACAGGCAAAATTGAAAATGGACGTAAAGTAGAAATGAAATTTGAAGAAGAAAAGAAAAAATTTGATCCAGAAGTTGTTTATAAAGGACAACCTAATCCCACTAAAATTTAATGAGTGAGGCTCAAAAAAATGTTCTTGGAGAAGATCTTGAAGAATGTTCTAAAAATCCATTAACCGGTTGGTTCAGAGACGGTTGTTGTAACACAGATGAAAACGATCGAGGTTTACACACAGTTTGCGTAAAAGTTAATGATGAATTTTTAGAATGGTGCAAAGAGGCTGGTAACGATTTAATAACACCTCACCCTGAATTTGGTTTTCCTGGATTGGTAGATGGAGATAACTGGTGTGTATGTGCCAGTTGGGTTGCGAGAGCTTTAGAGGCAGGAATTGGATGTTCTATATATTTAAAAAAAACTCACGTTAATACTTTAAAGTTAGTGCCAATTGAAACCTTAAAAAAATTTGCAATAGATCTTTCTTAATTACATATTTCCGTACTTAGGTCCACCCCCACCTTCAGGCGTGACCCATGTAATATTTTGTGATGGCTCTTTTATATCGCAAGTTTTACAATGAATACAATTTTGAGAATTAATTACAAATTTCTCAACATCATTTTCTTTTTGAATTTCATAAACTCCAACTGGACAATATCTTTGTGCAGGTTCATCGTATTTACCTAAAGTATATTTTATTGGTAAATCTTTGTCTTTAAGTTGAAGATGTACTGGTTGATTTTCAGCATGATTAGTTCCTGTTAGATAAACTGAACTTGTTTTATCAAATGTAATAACATTATCTGGTTTTGGATAATCTATTTTTGGCATTTCACTTGCTGGTTTTAAAGTTTCATGATCAGCGTGTTTATGTTTGAGTGTGAATGGCAATCTTCCTCTAAATAAAATTTGATCAATCCCTGTAAATATTATTCCTAGAATTAAACCCCAACTAAAGCTAGGTTTAACATTTCTAGCCTCATATAACTCTTTATAAACCCAGCTTTTTTTAAATTTTTCCTCATAATAAGATAATTCTTTGCTTGATTTTATGTGATCAATAATAGTTTCCGCTGCAATCATTCCACTTTTCATTGCAGTATGTGATCCTTTAATTTTTGGCATATTTAATGTACCAGCATCACAACCAACTAATAGTGCACCTGGCATAAACATCTTAGGTAGACTTTGAAAACCTCCTTCTATAAGTGCTCTTGCTCCATATGATATTCTTTTACCACCTTCTAATATTGATCTAATCGCTGGATGAGTTTTAAATTTTTGAAATTCATCAAACGGTGAAAGATGAGGATTTTTATAATCAAGACCAATGACATATCCTAAAAATATCTGTTTATTTTCAGCATGATAAACAAAACTTCCACCATATGTACTATTATCTAATGGCCAGCCTGCCGTATGCATCACTAAGCCTTCATCGTGATTTTCTTCTTTTAATTCCCAAATTTCTTTGAATCCTATTCCATACTGTTGTGGATCTTTTCCTTTATCTAAATCAAATTTTTTGATTAATTC
>CACKUZ010000015.1 GCA_902603475.1 uncultured Pelagibacteraceae bacterium | reverse complement strand
ATATTTTCCTCACCACCACCAGAATTCTTAATTACATCGACATATAATTTATAAACTATGTAAAGAAGCAACAGACCACCTATAAGTCTTAAACCTGTGATTTGTAAAAGATAAGCGGTTAAAAGTGTTAATAAAATTCTTAGTATTACTGCTCCACCAATGCCCCAAAAAATAATTTTTTTTCTTTGTTCTGGTGGAAACTTAGAGGCAACCATTCCAATGATAATGGCATTATCTCCAGCTAAAATTAAATCTATAAATATTATTTGAAAAAAAATTGTTATTTCTTCGGTCATCTAGCATCTTCTATTATCATATCTGCTGCTTTTTCAGCAATCATAATAGTAGGTGCATTAGTATTTCCTGAGGTTATTGATGGCATGACAGATGCATCAACAATTCTTAAATTTTCTAAGCCATGAGCGACTAATCGGTCAGATACAACTGCATTTTCGTCAGTTCCCATTCTACATGTGCTCACAGGATGAAAAATAGTACTACAAAATTTTCCAGCCTCTTTAGCCAATTCCTCATTATCAGTAATATGAATTCCAGGCCTATATTCTTCAGGCTCATACTCTTTATAAGCTTTTGAATTCATAACAATATTTCTTGTGATTTTTAATGCTTTACCTGCAATTTCTCTGTCTTCGTCTGTAGATAAGTAATTCATCTTAATTTCTGGAGATACTCTTGTATCGGATGATTTTAATTTAATTGAACCTCTGCTAGTTGGTCTTACATTTGTGATGCTAGGAGTAAATGCTGTAAATTTATGAAGGGAGCCTTTGCCTAATACATCTGTGCTAGCTGGAGAAACATGGAATTGCAAATTAGGAGTTGCTAAATGATCATCACTTTTTACAAAGCCGCATAAATAACTAGCCCCGACTGTTAGTGGTCCTTTTCTAAATAAGAAATATTTTAGTCCAGTCATAAGCTTTTTAGTCATACTATAATAGATATCATTTAAGCTTTCTAAATTTTTAACTTTATAAACTGGTCTTAACATTAAATGATCTGTTAAATTAATACCTACTCCAGGATGATCTTTAACTACATTTACATTATTTTTTTTTAAAAGTTCACCTGGACCAATACCTGAAGCTTGAAGAATATGTGGTGAGCCTATAGTTCCAGAACTTAAAATTACCTCTTTATTTGCTTTAACAGTAATTACATTCTCACCAATCCAATAATTCACTTTGTCTGCTTTTTTATTATCAAACTCAATGTTCTTAACATGAGCATTCGTAACAACTTTTAAATTTTTTCTTTTTTTAACTGGATTGAGATAGCCTACGGCAGTACTACATCTTAGACCATTTCTTACGGTAAAAGGAAAATAACCCATTCCTTCATTGTCACCATTATTAAAATCATCAGTTCTTTTGTGACCAAATTCTTCTGCTGCATCCATAAATAGATCGCACACTTTAAAGGTTCCTCTTATTTGCTGAACTGCCAAAGGACCACCAGATCCATGAAATTCATTTTCACCAAATTGAAAATCTTCAGATTTTTTAAAATAGGGAAGTACATCTTCCCATGACCAACCAACGTTACCAAGCTGTCTCCAATAATCAAAATCGTTCGATTGACCTCTAATATAAAGCATTCCATTTATTGAGGAACTTCCACCTAAAGTTTTACCTCTAGGGTAAACCATTTCTCTATTATCACAAAACTCTTCTTTTTCAGTCTGAAAACACCAATCCGTTTTTGGGTTCAACATTGTTTTAAAATATCCACCTGGAATATGGATCCAAGGGTTTGTGTCTCTACTTCCAGCCTCGATCAATAAAACTTTATGATTTGGATTAGCGCTTAATCTATTAGCTAGCACACATCCAGCAGATCCAGCACCTAAAATAACATAATCAAAGTTTTCCATAATATTTTTATAATTAAATTTTTTTAAAAATCTTTTAACATATACTTTATAAATTAAATAATAACATTGAGTAGTTATATATGAAATATTTAGACGCATTAATTATAGGTGCTGGATTTTCAGGACTATATCAACTTCATTGTTTGAGAGATAAATTAAAATTAAACACATTGGTCCTAGAAGAAGGAGATGATCTAGGAGGTACATGGTACTGGAATAGATACCCAGGGGCAAGATGTGACTCAGAGAGTTTTACCTATGGTTTTACTTTTTCAAAAAAAATATTTAAAAACTGGACTTGGAAAGAAAGATATCCTAAACAAAAAGTAATTTTAAAATATCTCAAATATTTTTCGAAAGAATATAATCTTAAAAAAAACATAGTTTTTAAACAAAAGGTAATATCCACACAATATTTTGAAAAAGAAAACTTATGGAAAATAAAAACGAACAATAAGAAAATTTATTTTGCAAAATATTTAATTTGTGCAGTTGGATCCCTTTCCTCAATTAATTTACCTGCAATAAAAGGAATAAACCAATTTAAAGGTCAACTACATCACAGTGGAAGATGGCCCAAAAAAAATATTAATTTTAAAAATAAAATTGTTGGACAGGTAGGAACAGGTTCAACTGGGATACAGATCGCACCTGAAATTGCCAAAAAAGCAAAAAAATTAGTTTTATTCCAAAGATCTCCAAATTTTAGTATCCCAGCAAGAAATAGAAAATTATCAAATACAAACATTAAAAACTATAAAAAAAATTTTAATAAATTAAGAAGTTTTTTAAAAAGAACACCAGGTGGTCATCCTTTTGAATTTCCAAAAAAATCTGCATTTGATTTTAACGAAGCTAGAAGAAATCAGATGTATGAAAAATCTTGGCGTTATGGAACTTTATCCTTTAGAGCAACTTTTAATGACATAGTAAAAACCATCAAAGCAAATAAAACAGCAGTTAAATTTATTGAAAATAAAATATACTCAACAGTTAAAAATAGAGAGTATGCAAAGATCCTTACTAATTTTGACCACCCATTTACTGCTAAAAGACCAACCTTAAATACAAATTATTATGAGATGTTTAATAAAAAAAATGTGGAATTAGTTGATTTAAAAGAAAACCCAATAATAAAAATTACCAAAAGAGGAATAAAGACAAAAAAAAATGAATACACACTAGATAAAATTATATTTGCAACAGGATTTGATGCTTTGACAGGTTCAATTGAAAAATTAAATATAACTGGAAAAAAGGGAATTAAATTGAATAAATATTGGAAAAGTGGACCTAAAAGTTTTTTAGGACTTCTTGTTCCTAACTTTCCAAATATGTTTATAGTTAGTGGTCCAGGAAGTCCCTCAGTATTAACAAATGTACCGGTACAAATAGAACAGCATGTTGAATGGATTACTAAATGTATTAAGTTTTTGGAAAATAATAAAAGACAAAGTATAGAAAGTACAAATGAAGCAGCAAAAAAATGGCAAAAAGAAATTACGATCTCAGTTAAAAAAACATTATTTATGAAAGCAAAAAGCTCTTGGTATAAAGGCGACAATATACCTGGCAAGTCCAAATCTTTTTTACCTTATCCTGGTGGAATGCCAAAATATAGAAATGTTTGTTTAAAAGTTGAGAAGACTAATTATAAAGAATTAAAAATAATCTAAATGAATAAAATTAAATGTTTAATAATATATTTTTTTTTAATTTGTAATGTTTTTGCCGCAGAAATAGAAATTATTCTTGATAAGCCAGGTGAAGGAAAAAAAATTATTAATCACTCATGGGTTCAAATTGAATACACAGGTTCTTTTGTTGATGGAAAAGTTTTCGATACCAACGTTGGAAAAGATAGACCTTTAGTTGTTCAAATAGGTATGAAAGAAGTTATACCTGGTTTTGAAATGGGTATAGTTGGAGCCAATAAAGGAACTGTCAGAAAAATTAAAATACCTGCTGAACTAGCTTATGGAGCAACAGGCGCTGGAAATATAATACCGCCAAACTCCGATCTTATTTTTGAGTTCAAGATTATTGATGTTCTAGATCCAAATTATAATTTAATCACATCTGATGAGTTAAACAATTTATTGAAAAAAAATGCAGTGGTTTTAGATATTAGAACAGAAGACCAATGGATTAAAACTGGTGTAATTAAAGAGTCGTTTCAAGAAACAGCTTTCGATAAAAATGGAAAATTTAATGTTTACCTTATGGATAGAGTAAGAGCTTTGGCTGGAGCAGAATCTCAAAATATTGAAATTATTTTTGTTAGTCATGATGGTGAAACAGCATCAATTTTAGGCAATGCTTTTGCAGAAGATCTTGGTTTTAAAAATGTTTATGTTCTTGATGGAGGAATTAAAGCTTGGATTAGTGAGGAAAAAGCATTAGTTTCCTTCTTAAAATAACGTCAATCATTTGGGAAATGAAACTTAAAGATAGGATAGCAATAGTTACAGGCGGAGGAAAAGGAATAGGACAAGAAATTTGTCTTGGTCTTGTAAAAGAAGGTGCAAAGATAGTTATCGCAGAAATAGATATTGAAAATTCAGAAAAAGCTAAAAAAAAAATTATAGAGGCAGGCAGTGAAGCAATAATTATAAAAACTGACGTTTCAAATCAAAAGAGCATCAACGAGATGGTGGATCAAACTATCAAACACTACGGTAAAATTGATATTCTAATAAACAATGCAGGAATTAGACATGTTAAGAAACTTTTAGATCATACAAAACAAGATTGGGATGATATGATTTCTGTGAATCTCACAGCACCTTTCCTTGCTAGTCAGGCTGTTATTCCTCATATGATTAAAAATGGAAAAGGTAAAATTATTAACTTTGGGTCGATAGCAAGTTTTATGGGAAGACCAGATAGGGTAGGATATGTAGCTGCAAAGAGCGGTGTCTTAGGCTTAACAAGAGCGTTATCTGTCGATCTAACTGGAAAAAATATTAATGTAAATACTATTTGTCCAGGTTTAATATCTACCTCATTTAATCAAAAATATGCTGAAGATCCAAAACATGGTGAAGCCTGGGGGAAAGAAACTGTAGTAGGCAGATGGGGAGAACCAAAAGATATAGTTGGAGCAGCAGTATTTTTATCAAGCGATGATTCTGATTTCATAAATGGCTCTGAAATAAAAA
Source organism: uncultured Pelagibacteraceae bacterium (assembly GCA_902603475.1). Classification (GTDB taxonomy): domain Bacteria; phylum Pseudomonadota; class Alphaproteobacteria; order Pelagibacterales; family Pelagibacteraceae; genus Pelagibacter. The sequence continues at coordinate 14,014 of CACKUZ010000015.1, read as the reverse complement.
TAGATGGTGGATGGCTCTCTTCTAAAGTTAGAAGAGGAGAATTAGATAATGAGTAACTTTGAAAAAAATCTTGAACAAGCAATTAATAATGCAAAAAGATTAACTGATAAAATTTTAATTGATGGCAAACTAATATCTGCTCAAACAAATAATAAGATACCAGTATTAAATCCAAGCACAGGAGACAATATCGGTTCTGCTCCTCAATGTAACAAAGATGATGTTAATATTGCTGTTGAGTCAGCACACAAAGCTTTTCAAAAATGGAAAAAAATACCAGCAAGGGAAAGAGGAAAAATGGTTGCTGCTGGAGCAAAAAGATTAGAGGAAAGAAAGTCAGAAATTGAAACTTTATTATCATTAGATACAGGTAATGCTTTAAGGACACAGGCTATACCAGAAACAGGTGCTTCCATTGAACTTACAAATATGTTTGCTGGTTTGTCTGGAGAGTTAAAAGGAGAAAATTATCCAACCAATATTCCAAATAGTATTCATTATACCACCAGAGATCCAATTGGGGTTGTTTGTGCAATCGTACCTTGGAATGCGCCATTATTTTTAACAGTAGCAAAAATCGCTCCAGCTATTGTAGCAGGAAATAGTGTTGTTTTAAAAACAGCTGAACAAGCTCCATTTTGTGCTCTTTTACTATCGGAGATATTTCAACAAGAACTTCCTCCAGGTGTTTTAAATGTAATTTCAGGCTATGGAGAAGAGTGTGGCGAACCTCTGGTAACTCATGAAAAAGTAAGAAAAGTAACGTTTACTGGATCTTTTACTGTAGGAAAGATTATAGCGCAAAAAGCAGCTCCTAAATTATGTCCAGTTACTTTAGAGCTTGGTGGAAAAAATCCAAATATAATAATGAGTGATGCAGATTTAGATATTGCAATTCAAGGGGTTATTGATGGAATGAGATATACTCGACAAGGACAAGCATGTACTGCTGGTTCAAGAGTTTATATTCAGGAAAAAATTTATGATCAAGTACTGGGTGGAGCTGCTGAAAAATTAAGTAAATTAAAAATGGGTAATGCCCTAGATGAAAGTTCTGACATTGGAGCAATTATTTCCGAAGAACAACTGAAACGAACTTTACATTATATGGATATTGCCAAAAAAAACTCTACAACCAATGTTGTGCATGGTGGCAATCAAATAACAGGTGGTGATTATAAAAATGGTTTCTTCTATGAACCTACTTTAATGTCAGGTGTTCCAGTAAGCTCTCCAGTTTGTCAAGAAGAAATATTTGGTCCTGTTGCTTGTGCAATACCATTTAAAACATTTGATGAAGTAATGAACAGTGCGAATGATACACCATTTGGATTATCAGCGGTATTGTGGACACAAAATTTATCTAGAGCTTTACAGTTTGTTGAAGAAATCGAGGCAGGTTTTGTCCAAGTAAATCAATGTGTGGCGCCTAGAGCAAATGTTTCATATGGTGGTTTAAAAATGAGTGGGCTAGGTAAAGAGTACGCCTTTGATAGCATGATAAATCATTTTACTCAAAGTAAAACGGTTTTGATTAATAGAGGAAAATCAAATATAGATATTTAAATATGACAGATCAAATAGCTTTTATTGGTGTTGGAAACATGGGTAACCCAATGGCAGATCAATTAGTTAAAGCTGGTAAAAAAGTTAAAGCCTACGATGTTTCTCCAGAAATGATAAAAAAAGCTAAGGATGCGAATTTAGATGTGGTTGATACATTAGATGAGGTCCTTGAAGGTGCAAATTTTGTAATCTCAATGTTGCCTGAAGGCAAACATGTAAAATCTCTTTTTTTAGGAGACAAAGGTATTATTGATAAAATTTCAAAGGATGCTCTCATAATTGACTGTTCAACAATTGATATTGAAACTTCTTTATTACTAGGCAAGGAAGCAAAAAATAGAGGAATTAAAATGATTGATGCGCCTGTTACAGGAGGTGTTATGGGAGCAAGAGTAGGTAAATTAAATTTTTTAGTTGGTGGAGATAATGAAGCTGTAAATTTAGCTAAACCATTAATGGATATAATGGGGCAAAAAATTTTACATGCCGGACCACAAGGAAGTGGAGTTGGAGTAAAGATTTGTAATAATATGTCTTTAGGAATTTCAATGATAGCAGCATCAGAGGCATTAATGTTAGCGAAAAGATTAAAGATGGATTTAAAAAAAGTTCATGAAATTATGAAAAATGCCTCTGGAAATAATTGGGCTTTATCAACATATACACCGCTGCCAAATTTAACAGATGGCGTTCCCTCTAATAACAAATATAGACCAGGCTTTTCTGCAGCCATGATGACTAAAGATTTAAAGTTAGCTAATAATGCTGCAAAATCTGTAAATGCTTCAACACCTCTAGGAAAACATGCCTTAGATATATTTAATGAATTTTGTGAAGGTGGTGATAGCGAAACAGATTATTCAGGTATATCTAAAAAAATTGGTGGAGATGCTTGGGATTATCCCTTTGATCCTAAGGGCAAGAAATAGATACTATTAAACCTCTGGTTGTATAAAAAATGCAACAATTAATCGTTTTACATTTGTCATCCAATGAGTTTTACTTCGCTCATTATTAAGACTTAATAACAATAAAGAGAGGGATAAATAATGAAAAAAATCACTTCAATGATTTTAGCTTTAGTATTTGCAGTTTCAGTAATTGGATCTGCTTCTGCTAAAACATTAAAAATCCAACTTACTTTTCCTAAAACATCATACGATGGACAAATCGTAAAAATGTGGACTGACAGAGTAACAAAACTAACTCGTGGAGAGTTAAAATTTGAGCTTCTTTCAAAAGGTGAAGTTGTTGGTATGAAAGAAACACTAGAAGCTGTTGACAAAGGTCTAGTAGATGGTGGTGCAGCATGGACTCACTACTGGTCAAACTATCACCCAGCTGCGATGTTATTTGGATCGCCAGTTGCTGGTGGAGGAATTGGTTTAAGCACTAAATCTTGGCTAGCATGGTATTTCGATAATGGTGGTAAAGAATTATACGACCAATTATGGAGCGAAATGGGAATGAATGTTAAAGGTTTCGTGATGGCATCATCAGGACCTGAAGCATTAGGTTGGTTTAAAGAGCCAATTAAAAATATGGATGATTTCAGAAAATACAGATTCAGAACTCCTCCAGGAATTCCAGGACAAACATACAAAGATATCGGAATTGCATCAGTATCTTTATCAGGTGGTGATATTTTACCAGCACTTGAAAAAGGAACTATTGATGCTGCTGAATGGTGTTGTCCAAAACCAGACTCAGTTTTTGGTTTTCAAAAAGTTCTTAAAAACTACTATCTACAAGGATTACACCAAAACGTAGTCAATGGTGATATCTATATTAATGGAGATGTTTACAATTCTTTAACTGACCATCAAAAATATGCAATGGAAGTTGCGTCTGAAGCGATGATCACTAGAAACATCACTAATAGAGCTGTAGAAAATGGTAAAGCGTTAATCGATCTTACTGAAAACCACGGTGTAAAACTTTGGGATACACCAGCTGATTATTTCACTGAGTACATGAACGCTGCTCAAGCAACTCTTAAAAAGAATGCTGCATCAAATGCTTTCTTTAAAGAAGTTTATGAGCACATGACTGCACATGCAAAAATTGTAGTACCTTTTATTGCACAAATGGAAACATCTGATGCATCAATTGGAACTGCATTCGCATCACAACAGTAGTTAAAAATATTAAAACGGGGATTGTTTAAAAGTCCCCGTTTTATTTAAAATTTAATTTAAATTACTATATTTGTTAAATGGTTGATAAAGATTCAGAGCCTAAAGTTAAAGAAAATCTTGATATTACTGACGAGCTTATTGCCGAAAGAAGAACAAGTTTAAAAATGCCCAAGGACATGACTCCTTGGATGGCAAAAACAATAGAATTCATAGATTCAAAAATGTTGATCACTGGCAAAGTATTTGCCTGGTTAACAGTGTTTCTAATTTATGCAATGATCCATGAGGTTATTGGAAGACATTTTTTTAACAGGCCTACTCTATGGTCATTTGACATAAGTAGAATGCTGGCTGGTGCTTTATTTATGTTAGGTGCTGCCTATACATTATCAAAAGGAATACATATTAGAGCAGATTTTCTTTATCGAAATTGGTCAGTTAAAAATCAGGCAAGAGTTGATCTATTTTTATATTTACTATTTTTTATACCAGGTTTTCTCGTATTTTTCTTTGTAAGTTTTGATTATGCTTATACCTCAATTTGTGGAAGATCAAATTTAGAGGAATGCTTAGGTGGTAAAGTTAGAATTCAAAGAGCCATGGATACAACATGGATGCCAATTATGTGGCCTTTGAAAAGTTGTATGCCCATTGGTGCATTTTTACTTTTAGTACAAGGTGTATCCGAAATTTTAAAAACTTATTATGCTTTTGTTAAAGGGAGATGGCCATAATGGATTTCTTTAGTCCAGAAATAATTGGAGCAATAATGATTGGTTGCATGTTATTTGCAATCTTTGTTGGTTTCCCAATTTCATTTACTTTAATATTTTTAGGCCTTGTTTTTGGATATTGGGGTTTTGGTAAGTTAGTTTTTTACTTAATGACACTTCAGTTCAATATGATTATGACGGAGAATACACTTGCTGCCGTACCACTCTTTATCTTTATGGGAATTTTAATGGAACAAGCAGGTCTAATGGAAAGATTGTTTAATGCTGTTCAATTAATGCTGTCTAAAACTAGAGGAGCTTTATTTTATGCGGTTATGTTTGTTTCAACAATCTTTGCAGCTGCAACAGGTATTGTAGGTGCCTCTGTTACGATATTAGGAATAATGGCTGGTAAAACCATGATAAGAACTGGTTATGATACAAGACTCTCAGCTGGTTTAATTTGTGCAGGTGGAACTCTAGGAATTTTAATCCCACCAAGTATTATGTTAGTTGTAATGGGACCTGTTTTAGAAATTCCTGTTACAGATTTGTTTGCTGCAGCAATAATGCCAGGAATTTTACTAGCATGTTTGTACGCTGCTTACACAACGTTAAGATGTTATCTAAATCCAAAACTTGGTCCTGTTTTACCAGTAAACGAACAACCTACCAATATGGCTAAGGTTTGGTATGAATTTATTATGGGACTAATTCCTCCTGCAGGATTAGTTTTTTTTGCGTTAGGAAGTATTCTATTTGGCCTTGCCACTCCAACAGAAGGAGCTGGAATGGGAGCATTTGGTGCGATCTTACTTGCTCTAGCATATAAAAAATTAACTCTCCCAGGTTTAAAAGATGCTCTTTTAAAAACATTAGAAATCACAGCCCTTATAATGTTTTTAGTTGCTGCGTCGAACTTTTTTGGAGCAGTTTTTTCAAAATTAGGAACCCCATCTCTTTTAACTGATTTTCTTTTAAATTTAGAAGTAAATAGATATGTAATTTTAGCAATTATAATGGCTGCTATTTTTTTATTAGGATGGCCTTTAGAGTGGGTACCAATAGTTTTAATAGTATTACCAATTGTTCTACCTTTAGTAATTGAGTTAGGATTTAATCTTACATGGTTTGCAATATTAGTGGCCGTTAATCTCCAAACCGCCTGGCTCTCACCTCCTGTTGCATTATCTGCTTATTTCTTAAAAGGAGTAGTTCCAGAGTGGGATTTAAAAGATATTTATCTTGGCATGATGCAATTTATGGTTATCCAAGTAATTGGTTTAATATTAATTATTATATTTCCAAAAATAGCATTATGGTTGCCTGGGGTAATGTACCCATCACCTTAGCTAGACTTATTTATTTGAGGAATAATAGTTCCCACTAAAATTATTGCTAAAGATATAAAAACCTTTGTTGAAATTGGAGAGTCGATAATTAACCAAGACATTGTTGCACCAATAGGACCTGTTAAAGGATACATTAAACTAATTCTACCTACCGGGACCCTTCTAAGAGCAAAATTATAAAATAAATATGCTCCAAACGTTATACAAGATAAAGTTATAGCAGCTAAAACTGGAGGTGAAAAGTTTAGATAATTTTGATATTCAAAACTTGAATTTGGCCAAATTATAAAAAGAACTATTAAAGATAGTATAGCGCCGATAAAATATTGATAAGTATTAACTCCCAATTGATCAACTTTAGTTTGCATAAATCTTCTTCCCAAAACCTCATTTATAGAAACACAAATCATTCCTAAAAATATAATTAAATCACCAATATAATTTCCTTGTCCTGATTTTGTTTGACTTGTAAGTAAAATTAAAGTTCCAATAATTGTTATAAAAGCTCCAATAAGTACTTTTATTTCAATTTTTTCTTTTAAAAAAAATCTTGCAACAAATGGTTGCCATATTGGCAAAGTACTAATCAAAGCAACTCCATTTACTGGTGAAGTTAGAAGTAGACCAATATGAAAACTTAGAGTAACTAGAAATGGATTTAATAAACCCATTAAGAAAGGAGTTAACCCAATTTTTCTGATTTTTAAATCTGCCCTCATGATTAAAGCAAAAATTAACATCAAACCAAATGCTAAAGAGAATCGTACCGCCATTAAATCCATTACATAAAATTCCTGTAATGCTAATTTCACAAACGGTGGGCCTGACCCGAAACCTATCACTGCAAGGAACATAGAAACGTAGCCAATATTGTTTTTTAGAAAATTCATAGAGTTACAAAATTATGGATATCACAATTATAGACATATAAAAATTTTAGTTTAAGGTTACATTAGTGAGTCAGAATATAGAATTAAAAAATTTTGAATTAGCCACAGTTAACCCAAGCAACAAAACATGGACATCAATTGATTTATTTTGCTTTTGGGCTAATAGCATACAAACCATTGCAGGTTTTGCGTTAATAGCCTCTTTATATTTAATATACAATCTTAGCACTGTTCTAGTCTTAACTTCTTCATTAGCCGCCTCTATATTAATTTATTTTTTTATATCATTGATCGGCAAACCATCACAAAAGCATGGATTACCTTTTCCTGTTATGCTCAGAATGTCAATGGGCTTAAATGGAGCCAAATACTTAAGTCTTTTAAGATCCGTTATTGGAGTATTTATGTTTGGCATTCAAACATTTTTTATTTCAAAATCAATTACATATCTAATTAGAATTTTTATATACTATAATCTAGATAGTCAAATTCTAGATGGTCAAGTATTTTTAGCTTTCTTTCTAGGATTAAATATTATTGATTGGATTTCATTAATACTAACTTTTGTCATTCAGTATTTTTTATTTACAAATGGACAAAGGTTTAATCAAAGATTTTTACAGTTTTCAGCCTTCTTCGTTTATTTAGGTTTGTTTGTCTTTTTTTTAATTTTAACTTCTGAAAATCACACACAAATTTTTCAGTCTCTTAAATCAAATACAACAGAGGGAAATTTTTTTTCAAAATCTAACTTTTTACCTTTTGTAGTTTTAACGGGTACAATTTTCTCTTACTTCTCAATTGTGTTGTTAAATTTTGGAGATTTTTCTAGATATGTCAAGACAGAAAAGGATCTAAAATTGGGAAACCTAAATCTTTTTCTAAATATGATTTTGTTTTCATTTTTAGCAACATCTATAGTTGTTGGAGTAGATGTTATTTTAAATCAAAAACTTATTGTTGTTGATCAAATATTAACTAAGCCAATGGATATTATTGGAAAATTAGACAATACTGGCTTAACGGTCTTTGCTCTGATTTTTATAATTTTTTCGTCTCTATCTACTAATTTAATTTCTAATTATGTCCCTACGCAAAATAGTATAATAAATTTTATTCCTAATAATTTAGATCTCAAAACTTCTGGAGTATTAATTTTGATAATTGGTTTTATTGCCGGAGGCTTGTGGCCGTATATTTTAAGTCAAATAGGTGTAATTAATATTATGGATAGCCTTGCAGCATTTTTTGGGCCAATATTTGCAATAATAATTACTGACTACTACTTGGTGAAAAAAGGGGAAGTAAATCACAAAGATCTTTTTTTTCTGAGAGATGGGAATGAATATATGTATTCAAATGGTTGGAACTATAAAGCTCTGTATTCACTTGTTATAGGTTTTATTTTTTCATTTTCATTATTATGGAATATCAATTTCTCAGATATAAAATCATTTTCTTGGATATTAGGATTTGTCGTATCGTTTTTTATATATTATCTTCTAGCTGAAAAATAATTATGAAAGCTTTAGTTTATACCGGCGTTGAAGAATTGATTTACAGAGAAGAAAAAGATCCCGTAGAAACAAGTGGAGAAAGTATATTAAAAGTTCATGCTTCAGGAATATGTGGATCTGATATGCACGCGTATCATGGAAAAGACGAAAGACGAATTCCTCCATTAATAATTGGTCACGAGGTGAGTGGTGTAATACAAAATGGAAAATTCCAAGGAAAAAATGTTGTATTAAATCCCTTAATAACATGCGGAAAGTGTGAATATTGCACAAGTGGGCGAGAACATCTATGCCCACATAGAGTTCTTTTAGGAATGAACAGGCCTTACGAGAGACAAGGAGTTTTTGCAGAATTGGTTTCTTCTCCTAATCAAAATATATATGAGGTACCAGATCATTTAGATCTTAATGAAGCGGCTATAGCTGAACCAACTGCAGTCTCACTACACGCTGTACTTATGGGAGAAAACTCTCTTAAAAAACCTCTTTCTGATTGTAGAACTTTAGTTCAGGGCGCCGGAGCAATTGGATTATTGTGCTCTCTAATATTGTCGAAAATCAAAGGGAATAAAAATATTATCATGTCAGACCCCAATAATCTGAGACTAAGTGAATGTGCAAAATATTTTGATGGTAAGTTTGTTAACCCATCAGACAAAGAAGTGCAAAATGACAGCTTCGATGTTGTATTTGATACAGTTGGTTTAGAAGTTTCAAGACAACAAGCTATATCGGTTATTAAACCTGGAGGTACAATAATTCATATTGGATTAACCCAACCAGCAGGACAGTTTAATTTTAGAAAAGCAACTCTTCAAGAGGTAACTTTTATTGGTACATATTGTTATACTAATAAAGATTTTGAACATACAATCAAAATTTTAGCTGACAGAAAAATTGGCAAACTAGATTGGATAGAATATAGGGAATTAAAGAAAGGCGCAGAGGCCTTTAAACAAATTCATGACGGAACCTGTTCTTCACCAAAAATTGTTCTTTTACCTTAAAGTTAAATTTTAAATTATAGTTGATAATTAAAAATATTTAATTATATGAAACGAGTGTTAATAAAGTTTATCAAAATAATAACAATTTATTTTTTATTTATATCCTCGGTTTGTGCTGAAAAACTAATGGTTTTCGATTTTACTGAGGAGGAATTAAATTCATTAGAGGTCAGAAAAGTAAGAGGAGCTGATGCAAAAACATTATATTCTATAGGAAGTAATGAGAACGGAAATTATTTAAAAGCAGAAGCAGTAAATGCAGCCTCAGGAGTGGGTAAAGAAATAAAAATTAATTTAGACAAAACCCCTTTTATAAATATTACTTGGAAGATTGAAAAAGATCTTAAAGGTATAAAAGAAAATACCAAAAAGGGTCATGATTTTGCTGCTAGAGTTTTTGTAATCAAAAAAACTGGCGCAACACCACTATCAAATAGAGCTATAAATTATGTTTTTTCAAGCAATTCAAATGTAGGAGAGACATGGCGCAGCCCTTATACAAAGAAATCTATCGATAGCGTTCTGGCTTCAACAAAGTCAAATTTAAATGAATGGGTCACAGTAAAAGCTAATGTAAAGGCAGATTTTAAAAAATTTCATGATTTAGAGGTTGAAGAGCTTTCAGGAATTGCAATTATGGCAGATACCGATAATTCAAAACTAACCGCAGTTAGTTATTACCAAAATATTTTTTTTTCCTCTGAGTAAAAGTTTAATTAAGATACTTTTTTAATCCAAAACTAAATAAAGATAGTATTATTGCAGCCAAAACATCAAGAATAGGAACAGCTTCAGGATATCCAAAGTTCCATAATATAACACCAATTAACCAAATTATATAAATTTTCATATTGTATTAAACATTAGTATAAAAAATATTTTCACTTTGATATTATTATTTTTATGAAAAAATTTAAATCAAGTTTTAATGTTTATTATGAGGATACAGATGCTGGTGGAGTAGTTTATTATGCAAATTATTTAAAATTTATAGAGCGAGCTAGAACTGATGCCATTGCCTCTTTAAACTTTACAAATTGTAACCTCAAAGAAAATTATGGAATATATATAATTGTTAAATCTTGTAATTTAAATTTTATAAAACCTTCAAGGTTAGAGGATAAACTTGATATTTTTTCTGAAATTGTAGAACTAAAGAATGTGTCAATTAAGATGAAGCAAGATATATTCGTAAAAGATAATTTAATTTTAACTGCAGATGTTCATTTAGCTACAATTAATAAAGAGGGTAAGCCAATAAAAATGCCTGAAAAACTCAAAGAACAATTAACTAAATAGTATTTTTTACTTTAATAAATAAATTAGTCATTTTACTTACGTTAATTCTTCCTGTATTTACATTTCTTGGACTTGGATGATAAGAACCTACCAATAAAATATTATTTGGGAGTTTAAAGAATTTACTATGCCCAAATTTAATATTTGAATCAATTCTGTAATTTTTTTTGTAAAATTGTAAACAAGCATCAAAAGCTATTTTCCCAAGTGCAACAACAATCTTTAAATTTTCTAAGTATTCAATTTCTTTATTAAAATATTTAAAGCAAGTGTTTAGCTCTTTTGTTGTTGGTTTATCTCCAGGAGGTACACATTTTAAAGCAGTAGTTATAAATATATCTCTCAATTTAAGTCCGTCATTTCTGTGGTCCGAATTTGGCTGGTTAGACAACTTTGCTTTATAAAGACACTTGTATAAAAAATCAGACGATCTATCTCCTGTAAAAACTCTTCCCGTTCTATTGCCGCCATGTGCTGCTGGCGCTAAACCAACAAACAAAATTCTGGCTTTTGGGTCACCAAAGCCTGTTATTGGTTTTCCCCAATATTTTTCAGTTATGTATTGTTTTCGTTTTTTTTTAGCTATCTTTTTTCTAAAACAGACCAACCTAGTGCACTTTTTGCAGCCCACTATCAAATTTTCAAGTTTTTTAAAATCATTAGTCATAAATATTAATTTTTAATCTCTTTGTCTTATACTATAATTATTTTAGATTATGAATGTAGGTTTTATTGGTGTTGGCTATATGGGTTATGGGATAGCCAAAAATATTTTAAAAAAAGGAAATAACTTATTTGTTATTGCAAACAAAAAAAGGGCACCGATAGATAAGATTGTAAGCGATGGTGCTATTGAGGTAAAATCTTACAATGAACTTTGTGATAAGAATTTAGATGCATTATTTCTTTGTGTGACTAATACACCTATCGCTTTAAGTATTGCTGAAAAAGTCTCAACTTTATTAAAAGATAATACATTAATTATTGATGTTACGACACATAACCAAAATGGATCTATTCAAATGGAACAGATTTTTTTAAAACAAAAAATTAACTACATTGAATGCCCTGTTATGGGCGGTCCCGTTCAAGCAGAGGAAGGTGTTTGTGGAGGTATTGTTGGAGCATCAGAGGAAAATTTTAAAAAATCTGAAGTTTATTTAAAAACTTTTTGTAAAGATTATTTCCATTTTGGAGAAGTGGGCAAAGGAGCAAAGTCAAAGCTACTAAATAATTTTTTGTCACTCGGTACTGCAACAAATGTTATTGAATTCATAAAGAGTGCAAAAAAATTAGACATTGATTTAGAAAAACTTTTTGCAGTAGCAAAATTAGGATCTGGGAACTCAACAGCTTTAAATAGAATTTTTGATAATGTGCTTAAAGATGATTATACTGGATTTAAATTTTCTACTTCCAATACTTTAAAAGATCTTACTTATATCCATGAAATGCTAAAAAATTTAGGTAATGCAGAAAAATTAGCTGATGTAAAAAAATCTTTTTACAAAAAAGCAGTCGAAGATGGAAATGGAGATTTATTTATAAGTGAACTGATACAAAAAGATTAATTATTCCTTTTTTTTATCAGCAAATACAATAGCTATAAGCAACAATGCTGTCCAAAACATCGCTGCTAAACTTTTGATAGCACTCGTTTCAGCACCCCACAAATCAAAAACAAATGCACCAATAAGAATTCCAATTATATAAATTATTACTACTAATCTAGTTTGAGTCATTTAGTTGCTTTTTTTTAAATAATGACATTCCGTTATTTTTTTTATGTTCATAAGATTCTTTGAAACTTTCTAGTTGCCATCCTTGCATTCTCTTCTGAATATCTTTTAAATTTTGTTTTTTCCACTCATCTTTGGTAGTCTGGTCTTTCCAAATCTTCTTTTCATCATTATTTCTTCCACAGCCATAACAATATCCAGTTACTGGATCCATTTTACAAATACTTATGCAGGGTGAAACTATCATTTTTTATATATTTATATACTTTTACACTATTATTCTGATTGGACAAATTAGATCAATACTATATAAAACAGCATAAATTTGGGCGAGTGGCGGAATTGGTAGACGCGTTGGTCTTAGGAACCAATAGTGCAAGCTGTGAAGGTTCGAGTCCTTTCTCGCCTACCATTAATAGATTATGAAAGTAACAATAGAAAATAAAAAAGGTTTAGAAAAAGATCTTAAAGTATTTATCGACAAAAAAACAATCTCAGGTTTTATGGATGAGAAATACGAGGAAATAAGAAAAGATGTTGTAATAAAAGGTTTCAGACCTGGTAAGGTACCTACTGAAATATTAAAAAGACAATTTGGTAAAGCTGTTTACGGTGAAGTAATTGATAAATTGCTTAAAGACACAACAACAAAAGCTTTAGAAGAAAAAAAAATTAAACCTGCTGGACAACCTAAAATAGATTTAAAATCTTTTGGTGAAGGTAAAGATTTAGAATACATTATTTCAGTTACTGAATTACCTGAGGTTTCTGCCAAAGGACTAAGTTCAATTAAAGTAAATGAGTATATTGTAAAAATTGATCCAAAAGAAACAGATAAAAGAATTAGTGAAATTGCAAAAAATCAAAACAATTTTAAAGATGCAGAAGCAAATTATGTCTCAAAAATGAATGATCTTGTAATTTTTGATTACAAAGGAACTATTGACGGCAAAGAATTTAAGGGTAACCAGGGTAAAAATACTCAATTAGTTCTTGGAAAAGATTTATTTATAAAAGGTTTTGATAAACAATTAGAAGGCGTTAAATCAGGTGATACAAAGAATGTAGAAGTAAATCTGCCTGAAAATTTTCCTGAAAAAGACCTTATTAATAAAAGTGCTGTATTTGAGTGTAAAGTTACAGCTGTGAGAATTCCAGAAGAAGTAAAAATTAATGATGATTTTGCTAAAAATATGGGTGCAAAAGATTTAGCAAATTTAAAGGAACTTATTTCAAAACAAATTAACGATGAATATAAAAATTCTTTAGCCATGATTACAAAGAAAAATATTCTTGAGCAAATAGAGAAAGAAAAATTAGACCAATTACCCGGTAACTTAATTGAACAGGAAGTTAAAATATTATCTCAAGGAATGAAGGAAGATGAAGTTAAAAAGAAGCATAAATCACTAGAGGAACAAGCTAAAAAAAGAATTAAAACTGGATTAATCTTAAATGCTTTTGGTGAGGAAAATAAAATTAATGTATCTCAGGAAGAAATTAATGTGGAAATACAAAAACAATTTAGAATGATGCCAGGCCAAGAGAAGATTGTTAAAGATTATTATGAACAAAATCCTGCGGCCATTGATAGTCTAAGGGGACAAATTTATGAAGAAAAAATAATTGAAGAAATTAAGAAAAAAGCAAAAACTACTAAAAAAGAAATTACTAAAGAAGAGGCTGAGAAAATTCTAAAAGAAGAAAATGAAAACAACATTAAGGAGCAAGCTAAACTTACTAAAATAGATGGAGATGGAGAAAATAAGAAAAAAATAGATCCCAAAAAAAAA